>JBIODT010000129.1:0-6531 GCA_044445305.1 Legionellales bacterium
ATTTTATAACTATTTTCCATAAGATAACTTGTGGGTAACGATATGGATGCAGCGTAGCGTAATCAAGGCTACGTGCTATTTAATAAACAAGAAAATATAGGTCAATTAATGATCAACATTACAATTCACCATCAATTTAGCACCCCATTATTAACCTGGTTTGACAGTCATGGACGCAAGGATTTACCCTGGCAATTACCTCGAGATCCCTACAGAGTATGGATTTCAGAAATTATGTTACAACAAACCCAGGTTCAAACCGTAATCACTTATTTTAACCGATTTATTACCCGTTTTCCCACCGTTGTGGATTTAGCAGGTGCGTCTGAAGATGAAGTGCTTTCTTTGTGGTCTGGACTGGGTTACTACAGTCGAGCAAGAAATCTACACCATACATCTAAAATAATAGCAGAGCGCCATCAAGGCATTCTTCCCAACAATTTGAATCTATTAATGGATTTTCCAGGTATAGGCCCATCTACTGCAGCAGCAATCATGTCTCAAGCATTTAATCAGCCCACTGCTATTTTAGACGGCAATGTAAAAAGAGTCTTGTCCCGTTTTTTTATGATTAAAGGCTGGCCAGAGCAAAGTGACGTTAAAAAAACATTCTGGGCACATGCTGACATCTGTATGCCCAAACAACGCTGTGCCGACTACACACAAGCAATTATGGATTTAGGAGCTACCTGTTGCACCTTAAAGAATCCTAATTGTTCGCACTGCCCAGTACAAAACAATTGCCAGGCCTATATAAACAAAGAACAACACCTGTACCCCACTAAAAAAATTAAAAAGCCCGTTCCTAGCAAGTACCAAAAACTGCTGGTTTTATTAAATGACCAAGGCCAAATTTATTTAGAAAAAAGACCACCCACAGGCATATGGGGCGGGTTATGGTGTTTTCCCAGTTTAGACAATGATGAATGTCCCCTGCATTTTATTCAAATAAACTACGCACTCAAAGGTGAGACGCCAAAGCACATCACCGCCTTTAAACACAAATTAACTCATTTACATTTCGAAATTAATGCATTAAGTATAAAAACGCAGCCTATAAACAACCAACAGGCCGAATCTAATGGACAATGGTTTGCAAGTAACCAATTAGCCTTGTTAGGTCTTGCCAAGCCTACTAGTTTCATCTTAAATTTGGTCGGTCAAAAAAATGGAATTGTGTTATAATTATGACTAAGTAGTACTAAGGAACGTGACCGCTCTAGAAGTGAGTGCTTGGTTAGATACATGGGGTACAGATAAAGAAACAGAGAGTCCTAAATGCCACGAGTAATTATCGCCGCCCTAACTTAATGGCAATAACCGCTGAGGCCTAGAAAGTATTTTAACAGCCTCAACAGCATCTGGCTGTCCTACCCCCGCTGCTCTATCTATCCAAAACCATGCTTTTTTTCTGTCCTCAACCACACCTTGGCCATAATAATACATATAACCTACAGCATATTGTGCATCAGGTTGGCCTTTTTCAGCTTCAGGCATTAAACGAATAAAAGCACTACGGTAATCCTGGACTCTAAAACTATTAATTCCTTCGTTTAAATTTACAGCACCACCGACACATGCAACCATTAGCGGAATAAAAACAATGCCTATTATTAATAAGTTAAAGCGGCTTCTCATGATATTTATTCCTCTTTTAAGGGCTTTGGTGCAGGCTCAAAGGTTAAATTATTTTTAGGGAAACTTAAACTCTCTAATATTCCATTTCGTTCGACCAAAATGCCCCCAGGTATAATGCGTTTTATTATTGCGCCTCCTGGTACTGAATCACCTGTTTTATAAGTTTTTTCTTCGCCGCTGGCAGAGCGAATAATCACCTGTGAGTCATCTAATTTATCCGCCAATAAAATACCCACTAAAGTAACATGTAACATTGATTTTTTAACACTGCTGTCATTTAAGTCATTAGGAACATAGATCCCAAACAAAGACGCACTCAAAATATCCTGTGAACTGCCTTGCTTCACCGCTGTTTCTGTATGCTTGTCCGATAAAGATGACACTGAAGTTGTAATCGGATAAAAAATGAACTGAGCAAATTCAACAACAATGAGTGTAGAAAAAAGGGCAATGAATCCAATGGTAATCCACTGCGCGTATTTTGCAGAAAATAAATAGTGAATATCTAATTTCATATACAAAAACCTCTAAATAAGGCTATCCTATACGCAGTATAACCACGGAATCTTATAAAATGAAAGTGAATCACTTCGATACTCGTGCAATCCATGCTGGTCAAACACCTTGTCCTAGTACAGGTGCTGTTATGACCCCAATTTATGCCACTTCAACCTACAAACAAACTGCCCCTGGGGAACATCAAGGCTATGAATACTCACGCACCAAAAATCCAACGCGAACAGCTTATGAAGCTTGTGTTGCCAGTTTAGAGTCTGGTCAACAAGGGTTTGCTTTTGCTTCAGGCATGGCTGCAATTAATACGGTCATTGATTTATTAAATGCAGGCGATCATGTTATCGCTACGGACGATCTTTATGGCGGTACCTATAGGCTATTTGACAAAGTAAAAACACGCACGTCTAATTTGTCTTTTTCTTTTGTGGATATGTCCGACTCCAAAAAGATTGAAGCAGCCATTACGCCAAAAACACGATTAATATGGGTGGAAACGCCCTCTAACCCCATGTTAAAATTAGCCAATTTACGCGAAATTGCAGCATTAGCAAAGCGTCATAACCTGATTACAGTAGCAGACAATACCTTTGCAACGCCATGGATTCAACGTCCAATTGAGTTGGGTTTTGATGTCGTCATTCATTCAGCCACAAAATATTTGAATGGTCATTCTGATGTGATCAGTGGTTTGGTTGTTGTGGGTGATGATCTTGAATTAGCAGATAAAATTGGTTTTTTACAAAACTCCTGTGGCGGCATCGCCAGTCCTTTTGACAGCTTCTTAGTATTAAGAAGTTTAAAGACACTTTCTATTCGGATGCAACGGCATTGTGACAATGCAACTCATTTGGCCGACTGGCTGTCTAAACACCCCAAAGTAAAAAAAGTAATACATCCTGGACTGAAATCTCATCCGCAACATCAATTGGCTAAAGAGCAAATGCATGGTTTTGGTGGTATGATTTCGATGGAAATAGAAGGTGGCATGGATGAAGCCAGGCGGTTTTTATCCCGTTGTGAATTGTTCACCCTGGCTGAAAGTCTTGGCGGTGTAGAGAGCTTAATCGAACACCCTGCAATTATGACACATGCGTCTATTCCTGCGGAAAAACGTAAAGAATTAGGCATAACAGATGGTTTTATAAGACTTTCTGTAGGTATTGAGCACATAGATGATTTGTGTGCTGATTTAGAATATGCCTTAAGCTAATAAGTAACTCACATGGAGCTATAATTGATGCAGAAAACTAAAAAAACAAGTGGGCACATTCATGCAATTTTGGCCACTTTAGTATTGATCACAACGACAACCCTCTGTTTTATCCCGGTCTTATTTATTGGATTATTCAAATTAATCCCCATTAAAAACTGGCAAGCCATCTGCACTAAAGGTGTTGATGCCATTGCAACATTTTGGTGTGGTATCAATAACCTGTATATCAATAAAATTCTAAACGTACATTGGGACATTTCTGGGTTAGACAATTTAAATCCTAAAGAATGGTACCTTGTTATTGCCAATCATCAAAGCTGGCTTGATATCGTTATTTTACAACGTGCGTTTAATCGTAAAATTCCCGTTTTAAAATTTTTCATTAAAGATCAGCTAAAATGGGTACCCTTTCTTGGTTTTTCCTGGTGGGCAATGGGTTGCCCCTTTATGAAAAGATACAGCAAGGAATATCTGGCCAAACACCCACACAAACAAGGCCAAGATGTAGCAGCAACACTTAAGGCAATAGAAACATTCAAACAGACACCGGCGTCTATTATGAGCTTTGTTGAAGGCACACGCTTTACCACTGAAAAAAAACAGCTGCAAAACTCCCCCTATACCCATCTGCTAAAACCCAAAGCAGGTGGTATTAGTTTTATTATCAGCGCGATGGGGCAACAAATAAGCTCGGTGCTGGATGTCACGATTATTTACCCCGAACAACAACACTCGTTATGGGATTTTCTTTGTGGCAGGATTAAGACCATAAAAATCGATATTAAAAATTTGTCCGTTCCAGCGCAATTCACATCGATGCAATCAGTGGATGACAAACAAACACAAGCTGATTTTAAAGAGTGGCTAAATGAACAATGGTCACAAAAAGATCAGTTGATTGCTTCATTAAAATGAGCATTTCAACACCGAAACGAATGAATAAGGATTACCAGATGAATTCACTACAAACCATTATTGAACATGCTTTTGAACAAGCCCAAACGCTGACACCAACAACAGCCACACCTGAGTTACTTCTTGCCATTGAAGAGGTGCTTTCTTGCTTGGACAGCGGTCAATATCGAGTTGCAGAAAAGATTAATGACGAATGGCTAGTTCATCAATGGTTAAAAAAGGCCGTGCTGTTGTCCTTTAAACTCTATCCCAATCAAGTTATAGATGCTGGATTTAGCCAGTTTTATGACAAAGTACCGCTTAAATACAGTGGACATACTGCCGATCAATTCCAACAATCTGGAGTACGCGTCGTGCCCCATGCCATGGTCCGTCGTGGGGCCTATATTGCAAAAAATTCAGTGCTCATGCCCTCCTTCGTCAATATAGGCGCCTATATAGATGAAGGCGTTATGGTGGATACTTGGGCCACAGTCGGCTCTTGTGCTCAAATAGGCAAAAACGTTCATTTATCAGGTGGTGTAGGCATAGGCGGCGTATTAGAACCCTTACAAGCCAATCCCACTATCATTGAAGACAATTGCTTCATCGGTGCGCGGTCTGAAGTAGTAGAAGGCGTTATTGTTGAACGCAACTCCGTATTGTCCATGGGGGTTTTTTTAGGCCAGAGCACTAAAATTTACAACCGACTTACTGGCGAAATAACCTATGGACGCATTCCTGCCGGCTCAGTGGTAGTGGCTGGTAGTTTACCCAGTACCGACAAAAGTCACAGCTTGTATTGTGCGGTCATTGTAAAACAAGTAGATGAAAAAACACGGTCTAAAGTGAGTATTAATGAATTGTTAAGGGGAGAGCATGACTGACTTAAAAAAAATAGTAAGCAAACTTATTAACTTTCCATCGATTACCCCCGCCGACATGGGCTGTCAAAATTATATGATCCAATACCTACAGCAGCTGGGATTTGTTTGCCAAAAATTTGATAAAAATCCAGTTTCAAATTTTTTTGCCTGTTATGGAACTGATGGGCCCTTACTGGTATTCGCCGGTCATACCGACGTGGTTCCTGTAGGTGATGCAGGAAAATGGCTCACTGATCCCTTTATTTTAACAGATAAAGAAGGCATGCTTTACGGGCGAGGTATCGCTGACATGAAGGGCAGCCTGGCGAGCATGCTGCTGATGGCAACACGATTCATTGATACCTATCCTTCATTTCCGGGTCGATTGGGGTTTCTTATTACCAGTGGCGAAGAAGGTGATGAATTTAATTTAGGCACACCCTACGTTATGGAACAATTACAAAAACAAGGCATTCATATTGATTTTTGTATCGTTGGTGAGCCATCAAGCACAAAACAAGTGGGCGATGTCATTAAAATTGGGCGGCGAGGCTCCCTTAACGCTAAAATCAACCTACATGGCAAACAAGGTCACGTGGCCTACCCTCATTTAGCTGAAAACCCCATTCATAAATTCAGCCCAGTACTTGCAGCATTAACCACGGCAAAATGGGATAATGGCAATGACCATTTTCCACCAACCTCGATGCAAATAACCTACCTTCATTCTGGTGGACATGCGAATAATATCATCCCCGGTGAGCTGGTCTTTCACTTAAACTTTAGATATTCAACAGAACAAACTACAGACTCTTTAAAAAAGAGCGTAACCAACATCTTTCACCAATACAATCTTTACCCAAACATTGAATGGAACTTAAGTGGCGAGCCTTTTTTAACCAATAAAGGGGCCCTTCTAGAAGCAAGTAAAAAAGCAATTTTTGAGCAAACAGGATTACACCCTGAACTCTCAACCAGTGGTGGAACATCAGATGGACGCTTTATAGCGCCATATGGCGTTGAAGTAGTAGAAATAGGCCCTGTTAATGCCACCATACACCAGGTGAATGAATGTGCTTCTTTAACGAGTTTAGAAACATTAGAGCGAATTTATTTTGCAATCAGTAAGATTTTGTTAAGGTAAATGCGCACGAGGCTTGAAGACACTGGATTCGTTGCACTTCTGAATAAAGTTAGGAACGTGACTATATTCGGTTTTAAGTGGACCACATAGTTGATGCAAAACTTACCCGTCAAAACCAAATGAAAACGGTACTTAGGGTAAAATGACTGGAAAATGTCGGTCTAATGATTCTACCATTATCCCTGCCGGAGTCCCTTCTCCCGCTGGCGGGAGAAGGTGCCCGACAGGGCGGATGAGGGTGGTTCAAATGACATGGAAGG
>JBIODT010000130.1:0-6528 GCA_044445305.1 Legionellales bacterium
GGTTGATATACGTCGTGAATGGTTCGAGACGGCGCAGTAGATTTCATTGTTATTTGCTGGATCGGCGAGTGCGCCTCCTCACCACGAACGGGTTCAAACTGTGTACAAAGTCAGCGTCAACTAAAAACCGCAGATTGTGACCACGCGCAGTATAAAAGAATTGCACCCAAATTATTTTTTGTCCCGTACGAAGAGTTCACTCTATAAAAAGGTTACCGGAATTTCGGTGCTGCCTCTGTTTCTAGGTCTTAAAAGTACAACAGTCGCGCGTGAGCGCTCATTCACGTAAACGTGTGCATGCCCGCTTGCGTTACCGAAATTTCATTGAATATAATAAATACTTTCATGTAGTACGGATTGTTTTTATGTTGACTAAAATAGCTCGGTTAACGCAGACGGGCATGCAAACGTTTACGTGAATGAGCGCTCACGCGCGGCCGTTTTATTTTTAAAACCTAGAGGCAGAGGTAGATTGCATAAAATTCAAATCAAGCTTGCTGCGCCAGATTGTAGACAACATTCTTTTCAGATAACCTCTTGCTATAAAGACCAAAAGCATAAGGATGTATTTGGTGAAAATACCAGCGCTAAGTCATGCGAAATACGCACAACTCTCACCCAGGCAACAAACCGTTGTAATCGGGCTCACTGTGTTGGCTTGCCTGCTGTTCTGCATTATTTTAGGTAAATGTTACCAAGCGTTCCATAACAACCAAGCAGCCTATACACCGATAACGATACGCCAAGGCAAGCAAATAAGAATTCCTGCACATTCCCCTTTGCGTGGGCAAATGACGATTAAAGCGGTTGCTTGTTCCAGCTTGCCCCATATCATTTCACTTCCGGGGGTGATAGAGGCGGATCCAGCACACAGTGTTAATATGTTACCGCCATTGACTGGACGTCTTATTACTCTGAACGTCAATCTTGGTGATGTGGTTCAACAAAATCAAGTGGTTGCTGAGATCAGCTCCCCCGATCTGGCGCAAGCATCTGCGGATAATGACAAAGCATTGGCCATACTCAAGCAGGCAACAGAGGCATTAACACGTACTAAAGAAGTGACTCGCGCTGGAGGCAGTGCCGTCAAAGACGTCCAGCAGGCACAAAGCAATTACATCCAGGCGCAGGCAGAAGCCAAGCGCACTAAAGACCGATTGATCGCCACCGGCAATAATGGTTTTAGTCTATTGACCATCAAGGCCCCCATGGATGGCAGAATTACCGCACTGAACTACGGGCTCGGTTCGTATATAACCGATCCAACGGCCACCTTAATGAGTATTTCCGATCTCACAACAGTCTGGGTCACCGCCAATGTGCCTGAAAATTTGCTGGGCAGCATTGCCATAAATCAAACGGTGGACATCTTCTTAGCTGCTTATCCCCAGCGGCACTTACAGGGCAAGATCAGTTTTTTAAACGCCATTTTAGATCCCGACACGCACCGCAACAAAACCCGAATTGTGCTTCCCAACCCCAAAGGGGAGCTACAGCCGAATATGTATGCCACCGTAAAAGTTACTGTTCCAGAACCTGATGTAATCAGCATCCCCATCTCCGCCATCTTCATGAACGACGATGCGGTCTCGGTCTATGTTGAAACATCACCATGGATCTTTGAACGCCGAACGGTTCGATTAGGCAGCGAGGATGGCAATCAAGTACGCGTCTTATCTGGGTTAACAGCAGGTAACCGCATCGTGGTCAATGGCGGAATATTTATCAATGATTAACCAATTGATAGAACTGTGTTTTAGACGACGTCACATAGTCTGGGGCGCTGCTCTTGTTTTCGCAATCGGTGGTTATTTTGCATGCAGGCAAATGACTGTGGAGGCTTATCCTGAACTGAGTGATGTCACCGTTCAAGTCACCACACAAGTTCCTGGGCTGGCAGCGGAGGACATTGAACAACAAATTACCACGCCACTGGAGCGTGCACTGGTTAATACGCCGGATTTATTCAGTATCCGTTCCAGCAGTACCTTTGCCCTGTCTCTTATTACCTTGGTTTTTAAAGATGGTGTCAATGACTATTTTGCACGCGACAGGGTCTTAAATCACTTGAGTGAAGCCAGCTTGCCTAAGGGCATTCAGCCCACGCTCGATCCAGTAACCGGTGCCGGTGGTGAAATTTACCGCTATACGCTGGAATCAAATACTAAAAATCTGATGCAATTGTCAGAGCTGCAGCGCTGGACCATTATACCTGCCTTAAAGCAAGTTCCAGGCATCGCTGATGTCGACAACTTTGGTGGTTTTACCAAAGAATTTCAAGTGCTTCTTGACCCACAAAAAATGCAACAGTATGGACTGGTATTAAATGATGTGCTTACTGCCATCAATAATAATTCATCCGATGCTGGGGGCGGTCGGATTGCACGCGGTGAACAAAGCTATATCGTACGCGGGCTAGGACAAATCGGCAGCCTCGACGATTTAGGGCTGGTGGTCGTCACACAACATAACAGTGTGCCGGTGCTGGTGCGCGATCTGGGTCAATTACAATTTGGCCACCAAGAACGTGAAGGTATTTTGGGAAAAAACAACAACCCAGATACCATAGAAGGCATAGTGCAAATGCGCAAATATGAAAATCCTTCGCTGGTACTGAAGGCTGTACATGCCAAAATAAACCAACTACAGGACCTTTTAAAACCCCTGCAGGTCAAAATAGTACCCTATATCGACCGCGACGAGCTGGTTCAATTGACCATAGATAAAGTAAGAGCAACCATTATCGAGGGTATTTTTTTGGTAGTGCTGGTGCTTATCCTCTTCATCGGCAACATACGCACGGCACTGGTGGTGACCGTCGCCATTCCCGCCGCACTGGCCTCGGTATTTATCATGATGAATGCCAGCAAAATGCCGGCTAATTTATTTTCCTTAGGCGCTATCGATTTTGGTGTCATTGTTGACGCTGCCATAGTCGTTATGGAAGCCATTTTGCGCTGTCGGGAAGACCATCCAAATCGGGCACTTTCTATAGAGGATACGCTCAAGGCGACCGGTTATGTGGCCCGCCCCATTTTTTTCGCAACGCTTATCATCATTGCGGCCTATTTGCCGTTGTTTGCCTTTGAACGTGCTGAAGGAAAATTATTTACACCCATGGCGTATACTATTTCCTACGCACTTTTGGGTGCCTTAATTTGTGCCTTGGTTCTGGTGCCCGGGCTTGCCTATACGGCCTTACGCCCACCGCAACAAGCCTTTCATAATTACCCCTTGCTCTGGTTGAGCCGGCGTTATCGTTTGCTCTTAGCCCGCCTGCTGACCCGGCCCAAAATGGCTTATGTGATTGGCGTCTTGGTGCTGGTTGGTGTGACCTTCTTGGGCGTGACTGCGGGTCGCGAATTCTTACCGGAGCTGGATGAAGGGGGGCTGTGGCTACAGGTAGACATGCCCACTGGCCTCTCGTTAGAGAAAGCCAATGATATGGCTACTGCCTTACGTCAGACGCTGTTGCAACATCAAGAAATTTCCTACGTGGTCACTCAAGTTGGCCGCAGCGATGAGGGCACCGATCCGTGGACGCCATCACACATAGAAGTCCCGGTGGGTTTAAAGCCCTATGCTCAATGGACTTCCACAGCAAGCAAAGCGCAATTCATTGCCAAACTGGATGCCCAATTTTCAAAAATGCCTGGTTATACCGTGGGAATTAGCCAACCTATTATTGATAACGTGAATGATTTAATCGGCGGGGCACACAGCCCTCTTGCCTTGCGAATTTATGGTGATGATTTAAAAGAAAGCCGGCGCATTGGTAATGACATAGTCCGGGTATTAAAAAAAATCCACGGCACTGCGTCCGCGTCAATCTTTCAACAACCACCCATTCCACAAATACTCGTAAAAGTAGATCGTGATAAAATAGCCCGCTATGGGATCAACGTTAATGATGTCACCGCCCTCATACAAACGGGTCTTGGCGGCGCGCCTGTAGCCATAGTTTATGTGGGTAACCGCATCTACAACGCCACAGTACGTTTTCCCAAAGAAAACAAAAGCAGCACCGAAGCACTGGGAGCACTTTTTTTAAACAGCGCCACCAATGCCAAAATATTGCTGTCACAACTTGCCAGCATTGAATATAAAACCGGCGAAAGTAATATTGCACATGAGCAAAATGAGCGTCAAATTACCGTACGCATTGATAACCGTGGACGCGACCTTAGCTCTTACCTGCGTGAAGCACAGCAACGGATTCAGGCGGAGGTTCATTTTGATACGCAAAACTTTCGTCTGCAATGGGCTGGACAATTTGAAAGTCAGGAGCGCGCGCAAAAACGCTTTATGTATATTTTAGGTATCGTGTTGCTGCTCATGTCTGGTCTGCTGTTTGTTCAATTTCAAAAATTGCGGCTGGTTTTTTTAATTTTAGGGGTAGTGCCCATGGCCACACTTGGCGGGCTGATTACTCTGCATGTGACCGGTCAAACACTTAATGTAGCAACGGCCGTTGGTTTTATTGCCTTGTTTGGTGTTTCGGTTCAAAACGGGATTATTATCATCGCCAATATCAAGCGCATCAGTGCGAACAACCAATCGCTGTATAAATCGGTGATTGATGGTGCTGTTGAGCGTTTAAGACCGGTATTAATGACTGCAACCGTTGCTTCTTTTGGCATGCTGCCAGCAGCCTTAGCCACCGGTGTTGGCACCGATGTCCAGCGCGGACTGGCTACGGTCGTGGTCGGTGGATTGATTGTTTCAATCTTGCTTACCTTGTTTATTTTACCTTGCTATTATTACCGCATGGAGCGTTTTTATAAAAAAGAGCGTGCCAAGTTTTACTGGAGCAAAAAGCGATGACACGTTTGCTGTTGCTGGCCACCAGCATCTTGCTCAGCAGTTGCATGCTCGGCCCAAATTACACCAGACCAGCACTGGCCTTACCCAAAAACCTGGTCGCACAAAAACCCGGCGCAAGCACTGTATCGACCAAAACCAAATTCGGTAGCGCGCAACGGTTTGTCACCAATGAACCTGTTGCCGCCCAATGGTGGACAGGGTTTCATTCCCAGCCATTGAATGAGCTTGTCCGCGCCAGCTTTCAACACAACCCCAGTGTTGGTGCAGCCCAGGAGGCCCTACACAGCGCTCTGGAAAATATCTATGCGCAACAAGGGGCTTTTTACCCCTCTGTAGGCTTGTCTTTGTCGCCAACAACACAACAAACAGCACAACTACTTACCAGTGCCTTGGCATCCAATCAATATAATTATTCTTTATATACCGGACAAGTATTTGTCTCTTATAGTATGGATGTTTTTGGTGGTATTCGACGGCAGGTGGAGTCATTAATCGCCGAAGCAGAATTCCAACATCTGCAACTGGAAGCAACCTACCTGACCTTGGCCGCCAATGTCGTGAATGCCGCCATCCAGGAAGCCGCACTGCGTGAGCAAATTCGGGTAAGCAAAAAAATTATAGCCAGTCAAAGGCGCATGTTAGTCATTATACGTCAGCAAGCAAAACTGGGAGATACTTCTTTAGCGGACATTGCGGTACAAGAAGCAGCCTTAGCCACATCCCAATCCACGCTACCCCCATTAGAAAAGCAATTGGCTTTAGAGCGCGATCTGCTGAATGCGCTTACTGGGCGCTTCCCTGACGATCAACGTACCCCCACTTTCACCTTCGATTCCCTGCAATTACCTGGTGATTTGCCGCTGTCGCTCCCATCTGCCTTGATAGAGCAGCGCCCCGACATTCGTGCTGCCGAAGAACAAATGCATGCAGCCAATGCATTGATAGGGGTTGCCATTGCCAACCGCTTGCCCAACGTGAGTATTGGCTTTAGCAATGCCGGCACAGCAGCTACCAGTCTGCCCACACTGTTTCAACCTAATACGTTGTTTTGGGCTCTGGCGGGCATTGTTAGCCAACCTGTTTTTGACGGTGGCACCTTGCTGCACAAACAGCGCGCTGCACAAGCCATTTACAAACAGGCGGTAGCACAATATCAATTGACGGTTGTCAATGCGTTTCAAAATGTTGCGGACACTTTAAAATCCATTCGACTGGATGCCATCGCCCTGAACCTGGCCCAGCAAACACAACGGGCTGCGTTGACCATGGTGAACATTGCACGCCATCAGTTTAAGGCCGGTGATGCCAGCATCCTGACGGTGCTGGTCAACGAACAAACCTACCAGCAGGCACAATTGAATTTAATTCAAACACAAAGCAACCGACTCACCGATACGGTAGCACTGTTTCAAGCCCTGGGTGGTGGATGGCGGGGGGCTGCATTATTGACGAAGTCCAGCTGAGACCAGGCTAGCCCTTGAGAATGACGGATGTGGCAGCGTTTTGAGTCCTAGTGAATACTATCCCTATGCATTTTTTGTCACCATGCGGGCTTTTTGTCCAGCATTTTCAGGTCTGATTTCTCTTCGTACGGGACAAAAAATTATATGGGATGCTTGAGTGGGCGCGCGCAGTATAACTAACTTCAAGCCCAGTTTGGGTTTTTGGTGGAGCGCGTAGCCTTGATGCAGCGCAGCGTAATCA
>JBIODT010000131.1:0-6483 GCA_044445305.1 Legionellales bacterium
ATTTAAATGGTTAAAACCTTGATTACGCTGCGCTGCATCAAGGCTACGCTATCCACCTAAAAACCGCAGTTTGTGACCGCGCGCAGTATAGCTACAAGGGTGTCATTCTATGTCTAAAGATGCACTTGAGAGTCGTGTTGATAACAATACCTTGCAAATAAAGTAATATCGCCTGTGTGAACGCGATTGCCTTGGGAGCGTGTCTGGATTCAGGATACGCTCCCAAGTAGTTTAAGATGCTGTAAATTCCATCCATTGATTTAAATGGGCAATCAGCTCATCAACCCCTGATTTTTGTAAGGAAGAAAAAGCTTGCACGGTGATCAGATGCTGCGCCAATTGGTAGTGTTTGCTAACTTTCAATACACAACTTTTTACATCGCTTCGACTCAATTTATCGGATTTAGTCAATAAAATATGTACTGGCAGTTCGCGATTCAACGCCCAATCGATCATCATTTGATCGAGATCCTTTAATGGATGACGTACATCCATCAGCAAGATCAAGCCTTTAAGACTGGCTCTCACTTCCAGGTAATGTGCCAAATGTTTTTGCCACTCCATTTTCACTTGCAAAGCAACTTTAGCATAACCATAACCCGGCAAATCAACCAAACGCCGCTGCTCATCTACGGTAAACAGATTGATTAATTGCGTTCGCCCTGGCGTTTTACTGGTCCTGGCCAAGCTTTTTATACCGGTTAAACAATTCAGGGCACTGGACTTGCCCGCATTAGACCTGCCGGCAAACGCCACTTCATAGCCCACGTCCTCAGGCAACTGATCAACGCGAGCGGCACTTTTTAAAAATACTGCTTTAGAATAAGGATTCACTAACATAGGATGTCATTTTATTTAGAGGATTTTAGCTCGGGAATTCTAGCATTAAATCCAGTTAAATGGTTACAAAAAAATTACAATTTGTTCCTAAATTTCAGGATTTCATCTTGAGACAAGCCAGTAAATCGACTAATTTTATCTAATGATTCATTATCTTTTAGCATATTGATAGCTATTTTCTCAATGCCTTTCTCAATGCCTTTGACTTCACCTTCAGCAAGTCCTTCGGCGTATTTATCCATAATCAATGTTTTTTCTCGGCTAACTTGATCCCAGTAGCTTTCATAAAGATGAAGCTCTCCCGACGTATAAGCTGATTCTTCGGCAAGTTCCAATGCTTGTGCTATTTCTGGTATTTCAAGAAGATCGCTTGAGACACTTGTGTGATCACCAAATATCTTCTTAAAAACCACATCTGCTTTAGGGTCAAGGTATCGTGACATAGGCTTTCATCTCGTCTTATTTGTTTCATTTCAAGTGGGCATCGTTTGATACAAGGCTGCATGCAACAAGGGTCTAAAGGCCAAATAATGGTTATTATACAATATTAATTAGCAATTCGCGACATACAGGTTCATTTGCCTCGGAGCTGCCCCATCCAACTGGCAAGAAATCAGTGGACAATTACCCACACTCCATTAAAATGTGACCAGCAAAGCAGCAAATTAAAGACTTACAAAAGAGGGCATTAACCATGTTAAAAAAAATCATCTGTATCTTATTTCTTTTACCTCATATGGCTCTGGCTTCAGCCATTATTGAAGGCAAAGACTTTCAAACTCTTTCTGGCCAGAAGATGGTTGATAGCAGTCAAAAAGGCCCGGTTGTGACTGAGTTTTTTAGTTATGGTTGTCCATGGTGCTTTAAAATAGAGGCTCCCATTCACCAATGGTTGCACCGCTTGGGCACACCCGTCCAATTAATTAAAGTGCCGGTGGTATTTAAGCCCGAGTGGGACTTGTATGCAAAAGCCTATTACACAGCCAACACCCTTGCCTTAGCAGACAAACTGAATCCTTTACTGTTTAAAGCCATACAGGAAGAAAAAACCCCCTTAACATCAAAACAAGCAATGATAGCTTTTTTTGTGGCACATGGCGTGGATAAAGAAATTGCCAGCAGTGCTTTTGAACACTCACCAACCATAGACATGCGTGTTAGTAATGGTACTGCTTTAATGGCCAGCTATCAGATTAACGCCGTACCTGCATTTGTTGTGAATAATAAATATAAAACTGATTTACAAATGGCCGGAAGCCCAGAGCGTTTGTTGCAAATTCTAGACTATTTACTGGGAAAATCCACCTAGGTCATGGTTTAGGTTCATATATATTCAGGAGTACCCCGCATGAAGTTTAAAAAAATAATATTGGCCCTAGCTTGTCTGTCATCACCGCTTTATGCAGAGCAAGACCAGCAACTGCAACAAGACATTCAACGCTTACAAAAACAAACGCGTGTGTTGCAAGCCCAGCTGGATAAGCTGCAACAACAAGTGGTAGCACAAAAGAAAAATCCATCACGACATAAGATTGAGCCGATTAATAACACCAACAAACCAGAGCACCATCTTGCTTTGGTTAAGAAGACTAAAAAGCAGGCACAAAAGAAGTATCATTCATCGGAAGTCGTTGTGCATGCACCTGATGACCCATCCGAGTCCATCCATTATTATCCTACTGCTTTAATTGCAGATCACCGCGTAGTCACCTACATTGCCGGAACGCCAGTGGTCACCTCACCTTATTTAGGTGCCAGACCTGCTTTCGATGGCTCCGATTATATTGTTAATATTTCCAGCATTAACCGCGACATTCGACTGATGGAGCAACGCCGACGCTTGTACCAAGCCTATCAAAGCATTGGCTATCCAGTACCACAGGTACCTATTCTTGCCTTAAGTGGCAAAACCGAACCCATTGCCGTCTTTAATAAACCTTATAGCAGCAGGACCAGTGCTGACCTGACTTTAGGCTCAAGTGAGTTTGATCTGGCAGCAGCCCTGAACCAAAATGTTGAGGCCTATATCGCTATTGCCTATGATGCAAGCCCCCCTGAAGTAGGACCGAGGATAGACAACTCAGCCTTTAATTTAAATATGGGTTTTGTCAATATTGGTAATTTGGATAAAACACCCCTGTATTTTACCGCAGGTCAGTTGTATGTCCCTTTTGGCAGGTATTCAAGCTCTATGGTTAGTGCGCCTATAACTCTGAATCTTGCACGCACAAAAACACGGCCCTTTATTTTAGGCTATAAATCACAAGAAGTTACGGGTCCTTTTGCCGCCATTTATGGTTACCGCAGTGATACCAACCTTGGCGGGGCGGCTGTTGGTGGTGCGAATTTGGGTTATGTTTTTAGCTATCAAGAAAACACCGGAGAAATTGGCGCAAGTTTTATCAGCTCCCTGGATGATTCTGCAGGAATGCAACATACGGGCTCACCAAGAGGAACAACCTTCGGCGGTTTTGGCTCACCCAACAACGGCAATGAAATGGTACGCAAAACACCAGCCTTAGATGTACACGCCACCCTGGGTTACGAGCGGTTTAATTTTGCAGTGGAATGGGTTGGTGCCTTAGAGTCCTTCAGAACCCAAGATTTAAGTTTTAATGGGCAAGGCGCCAGGCCTGAGGCGGCTCAAGCTGAGGTTGACATGACGTTTAGAGCCTTTGACAGACCCTCATCCATCGGTTTCAGTTACCAATGGTCTAAGGATGCACTGGCTTTAAACTTGCCACAGCAACGTTTTAGTGGCGTATTTAATATCTCTATCTGGAAAGACACAGTAGAAAGCATCGAATACAAACACGATCTGGAC
This sequence comes from Legionellales bacterium, assembly GCA_044445305.1. GTDB lineage: Bacteria > Pseudomonadota > Gammaproteobacteria > Legionellales > Legionellaceae > Legionella. Next base: position 3,665 of record JBIODT010000131.1, read on the forward strand.
TATGGTACTAACCAATTCGCCAATGGCGCAGCACCTACAGGACTGGTCAATGCAACCACTATTGGAACCGGACGCTCCGCAGATACAGTATCTGTACAAATCGGCGTTTTTTTCTAATAGGCATATGAGACATACTGCACGCGGTCACGAAGCATAACCCAGGGAACTTGGAATGACGGCCCCTGGAGTTTCGCAATGACGATCGCCATTAGTACGTAGCCTTGATGCCGCCATATCGTTACCCATAAGTCGGCACAAAACTAAAAAACGCAATGAACTAATAGAGCTCGTCATTGCGAGGCTACGAAGCAATCCAGAAAGTTCGGAGTGACGGCCGCTGGGTTGCTTCGTGGCCTCGCAATGACGCACTGTTTGAGTACAGTGTGTGATTTTATAACTGTTTTCCATAAGATGGCTTGTGGATGCAGCGCAGCGTAATCAAGGTTTCCATACCCCATTTAAATGGTTACAACAGAAAGCCATTCCGGATACGCGCCTAAGCTACCGCTTTAACTGGGGCATATACCTCTGGCAAAACAACTGCAAGTGCAACTGCAGGCTTGCTCACCGCACCAACTGACGCGGGGAAAAACCGCGCAGAATAACCATTACTTGCCGAAAAATAGGTCTGAGAACCTTGCTTAATAATGGTATTGATTGACTCGCAATTATTGACCAATGGCGCTCTTAAAGCAGTTAATGCATCATTAACGCCTCTAGCACAACCCTCACGAGCAAGTACTTGATGAACATTTTGAATGCGTTGACGGCTGTCATGGTGGTTGCCGCGCGTATAACCACCCTCTGCATTTTTGACTAAACCTTCATTCGCCACAACCAGCAGACTATGGTCCTCACTCAACTCACTGATGTCATGAGTAAACCTATAACCATCCTTTGCACGAGATTCGACGCTTAATGCACCATCCACTGCATCATCTTTAGAACAAGACTGATAAAAACGTATTATTGCACCATCTTTTGCATCAGATACGGTTAATTGACAAGGGCCAATAGGCTGAGACTTAGGATCTGTTTTAATCCGTTCTTTAACTGCCGCAACACTGTCACAGTCTTTTAGAAGTTCACGATACAATAAAAAGGCCAGTTTACCCTTACTGTTAAAAACCGTTGCGCCGGGAGATACATTAATAGAAAGCGTCAAACCCTTGTCATTTTCACCATAAGCCGCCCCAACACACAAAGGAAATGAAGCCGTTCTTGAATGTTCTTCATTACCAATGTGACGCTCAATAAACAGACTGACCCGGCCTGCCAAATTATAAGAAGCCCAGTCGGTATTTCTAAAGTGGACCACACCGCCATTGGCGTCTTTCGTTACACCAGCAGTACATCCTGATGACAAAAGCTCGCCACCAACAGCCATTCCTTTAATATTATGAATGTCTGGCAGCATGTGCAACATCATGACATCACCCAGCGTAATATCCGGCTGCCCGTTGGCCTGTGCCCATTTATTATGCCCACTGACTACACCGTTAAGCTCTTCCTTAAGACAGTCGGGCAATGGAGCATAAAAGGGTTGAATCATACGCTCATCACCCCAAACAGGGATTTTATAGCCAACACCATTGAGCAATCTCAATGCACTGTAAATCCTTTTTAGCTTCGCCAGCATCTGCTGACCTTGATCAGCTAATTTATAACCTTGCACATAGCCACAGTTATAATGATTGGCTGCGTCAATGATTAAATGAGGCACTTTTTTATCAGGATTGGCCACATCAGCGACATGATAGCTTAGAGTGGCGCTGCCCATGAGTTCATTGTTATCATTGTAAACAGGCTCATTTGCCACCACTGCATACTCATTGTCAGTGCTGCTGTCTTCCCAGCCAAATAAATGTGCATTAACAAACAAAGCCAAACCGGTCAGTAGCGTTACTAAACCACCAAGAATGGTTAAACCAATAGCCACACCTAATGCCACAGGCAAAAACCAAGGTGCTAGACACATGCCAAGACCAAGAAGACAAACCAGAGCAATAACCAGGAACGATTTTTTAGTATGATAAAACAGAGGGGCTAACAGGGTATCTCTTAACCTGGTGCCAAAAGATTCGGACTCTTGAATCAAAACGGCTTCGGTAGTTGGCTTTTGCTCATGAAATGGATTTGAAAATTCCGGCATGCTTGGCTCCTAATTTAACACAAAAAAGGCATTGTACAATCTGTCTGTGTTCTTTTCAATCTCTTAGCGATGGATGCAAGATGAGATGTCACCAAACAGAATCAGTGAACCCTTGTACTAGCCCGTAACATGCCTTTTATATTAATTGACAGCGTAACTAATTTTGAGTAAATTAACCTGCGATGCCGAGGTGGTGGAATTGGTAGACACGCTAGCTTCAGGTGCTAGTGGGGGCAACCCCGTGGAGGTTCGAGTCCTCTTCTCGGTACCATTGATGGATTTTTTAACAATTCGCAATGGTTCAAATTAGTACGTAACGCCTTGATTATTATTGAAATAATACAGACTTCTTCTTCTCAAATCTTTCTCAACTATTCGTTATTTTTCGTATATAACCGCGTGCACTTTGGGTAAGATCTTGGGTAAGATTTTTTATCCCCTTTCCAAAGTTGCCGTTTAGTTGAGGTAACTACAATGCTTTCAGATGCAAAGATTAAGTCACTAAAGATAGAGGATGGAAAACGCCACGCTGATAGAGATGGTTTAGTATTAGAGAGAAAGTAGAAGTTGGTGACTTATTTCCACCTGTAAAGAGTTTAAAAATCGACTAAATATCAATATAATTTTTTGTAATTAACAGAGCATATGAATGCACTAACTATTATTG
>JBIODT010000132.1:0-6407 GCA_044445305.1 Legionellales bacterium
GGCATAGATAATACTTAAAATGATAAAACAGGTTAATGCCACCTTTGCAAAAACACGTTTAATCAATTTGAGTGAATTAACTTTCAATGGCTAATATGAGCCACCCCCATCCGCCCTGTCGGGCACCTTCTACCACCAGCGGGAGAAGGGTCTCCGTCACTAGAATCATGAACGACCGTCCAGCGCTCAAAGATGGATGCAAGATGAGATGTCACCAGACAGAATCAATGGCACGTTGCACTAAGGCCTGTCGTCAATTAATTCACACGTCATGATCAAGAAACCATACTGCGCGCAGTATAACAATATTGAGATAAAGCCACATGCGTCTTTTTGCATGTGGCTTTATCCAAAACCTAAAGGAAAGTTACCGTGTTTTTAGCTCCGCTACTTCCCTGGGCGCGCGCGCTGCGTGTGCACCAATGGCTCAAAAATTTGTTGCTGTTTGTCCCGCTGGTTGCGGCACACCAACTGACTGACGCTAACGCCTGGTTTGTGCTCATGCTGGCACTGCTTTCATTCAGTTTATGCGCCTCTTCAGTTTATATTAGCAACGATCTTTTAGACTTGGCCAGCGATCGTTTGCATCCGCGTAAACAGCAGCGTCCATTTGCTTGTGGACAAATTCCCATATGGGCGGGCCTGGTTTTAGCGCCGCTGCTGTTGCTTATCAGCTTGGGACTAGGCGTCTGTGTCAATAATGGCTTTTTAACCTGGTTGCTGTTTTATTTCCTAGTATCCTGCGTCTATTCCTTAGCACTGAAACGCCTGATCTTGGTCGACTGCCTGGCACTGGCAATACTCTATACCATGCGCATCATTGCTGGTGCGGCGGCTGTTAGTATCATGCTTTCATTTTGGTTGTTGGCTTTTTCAGTGTTTCTTTTTTTGTCGCTGGCTTTTGTGAAACGTTATTCTGAGTTAAAGGTACAACATACTCACAGCGAGGATAAGCTCCATGGCCGAGGCTATTACGTATCCGATGCCCCCCTCATTCAAACCTTTGGCGTTAGCTCAGGTTATGCATCGGTTGTGGTCTTGGCCTTCTATCTGAATAGCAATGCCGTCTTAACGCTCTACAAAACGCCTGAATGCATCTGGGGTGCTGTACCTATATTGTTGTTTTGGATAAGTTGGATGTGGATGCAAGCACACCGCGGCAAGATGCATGATGACCCATTGCTGTTTGCAATTAGGGACAGAGCCAGCCTGTTCGCTGGGAGCGTATTCGTTGGTGTCATGGGACTGGGAACACTGGGTTTCCCATGGTAGCTGTTGGTTCATGGGGCAGACTTGGACAAGCGGAACATGAGGTCAAAATCTTCACCGACAGACGTAAGGTAGCCCGTGACATTCAAAACCAGCAACCTGGTCTTGCCTATGGCATGGGTCGCAGTTATGGTGACGTCTGCCTGAATCCCAAGGGCTTACTTTGGCAAACAACAAGCCTGGATCGCTTCATCAGTTTTGATGAACAAACTGGCTGTCTTGAGTGTGAAGCAGGAGTCCTCTTAGGCGCTATTCAGACCCTGATGGTACCACGAGGATGGATGCTGGCAGTGACGCCAGGAACGCAACTCATCACCGTCGGTGGCGCCATTGCCAATGACGTTCATGGAAAAAACCACCATGACTTTGGTTCTTTTGGTGATCATATTAAAAAAATCACACTAATTCGTACCAACGGTGAAGTCATAGAATGTGGTCCTACACTGTTGCCCGATTGGTTTGCGGCTACAGTGGGCGGCGTGGGCTTGACCGGTTTTATCCTAACAGCAACACTACAACTGCGACCCGTTGTCGGCCCATGGATGCAGACTGAAACCATTCCTTACGCAAGTCTTGATGAATTTTTTAGCTTGGCTGATGCCTCAGCCACAGCTTGGGAACATACGGTTGCATGGATAGACTGCCACGCGTCCCATGCTCGTGGTCTTTTTATACGTGGCAACCACAGCGCGCTTACAAAAAACCAACCCTATAAAACGCGCCAGAGCACCATACCCCTGGTTCCACCGATATCGCTGATGAATGCTCTGTTGTTGCGGCCATTCAACAAGGCTTATTTCAATATAAAAAAATGGCAGGCAGGCCCAGCACTCGTTCATTACGAACCCTTCCTTTATCCACTGGACAAGATACTGCAATGGAATCGCATCTATGGTCCAAAAGGCTTTTACCAATATCAATGCGTCGTTCCTCGTATTGATGCTGCCGCAGTTATCCAAGCCATGCTGCGTGACATTGCTAATGCTGGTGCAGGTTCATTCCTGTCAGTACTCAAAACTTTTGGTGACCGACAAGCGCAGGGGATGCTAAGCTTTACACAACCAGGTGTTACACTGGCGCTGGATTTTTCTAACCAGGGTGAGCGCAGCTTAAAATTATTTGAGCGCTTAGATGCCATAGTGCGTGAAGCTTGTGGTCGCCTCTATATTGCAAAAGACGCGCGCATGCCGCGTGAGCTGTTCGAAGCAGGTTATCCACGTCTGACAGAATTTTTAGCCTATCGCGATCCAGGCATCAGCTCCGGCTTGTCACGTCGGCTGATGGGTCAATAAGAGGAATCTGAATGATTAAAAAGCGAATTGTTATCATTGGGGCAACGTCACTCATTGCCGAACACTGTGCGCGCTTGTGGGTTACAACAGCCGCGATTGAGCTGGTTTTAGTAGGACGAGATAGGACTAAAATAGAAATTATAGCGGCCGATCTACGTCTACGAAGCCCGGCATCTTGTATCAAGAGTATACAAGCTGATTTTACTGATCCTGAAAAAATCAGTGCCTTGGTTGATGGCATTGTAAAACTGGCCGCGGTAGATATTGTACTCATAGCGCATGGTTCATTAGCCTCACAGCAACTATGCCAAAGCAATCTTGTTCTTTGTAACGCAGAATTAACAACCAACGCGCTGTCCCCAGTTCTTTTTGCCGAAGCCTTTGCAAAACACCTGCAACAAGCCAATGCCGGTACACTGGCCATTATAAGCTCTGTTGCCGGGGATAGGGGTCGAAAATCAAACTATATTTATGGCGCAGCCAAAGGTTTGCTAACCCGTTACGCACAGGGACTGCAACATCGATTGGCGCAGACTGAGGTCAAAGTGGTTTTAATCAAACCCGGACCTACCAACACGCCGATGACCGCAGCACTCCAACAACAAAAGGGCAAGCTGGCAAGGGTTGAGGATGTCGCTAAACGGATTGTTATTGGGATTAATAATGGCAAGCCGGTAGTTTATGCCCCAGCCAAATGGGCCTTCATCATGATGCTCATTCGCCACTTGCCCGCATTTATTTTTAATAAAATGGACATTTAAGCTAAGAACACGTTCCTAACCCGCATTTGGACAAGATGGTACCATGCAATCCTGTCCAAATAGCACCACCTAACTCGACAACGCAACTGTATTTAAATTAAGTTGCTCACAAGCCTCATCCAACTCAGCGATTCGTCTACGTGTATCAGTACGAAAAATTCCCAGACTACAGACATGGGTATAAATAAATTTAGAAACGCTGTTATTATGCTCGTCAATGAACCCATTATTCAAAATGTCACCTATTTCATTATGAATTTTAGTGACAAAGGCCATCGAACCATCCTTTCTGGCCTCCTTATCCAAGGACAAGAACTCCAATACCTTATGACATAAAGAGTAAGTGAGTGCGCTGGTTTTATTGGCTTTCTCTGAGCGCTCTTTCCCTTTATCAGTCTCATTGAGCAAACAGATGGCTTTGCTTTGCATGGAGTTCAGACAGTTGTAGATGCTATGGTATTTTGCCAAATTGTTGTCATCAGCTTGTTCTTGTTGAATGGCTGCAATCTTGCTCAGTATTTCTGCTGTTAAAGTATGCAGGGTTTCTGCAACTTCTTCGGCATTATCGAAGTCAACCTGTGACTCCTCCAAAGGATCAGTATGTCTAACCATCCCCCTTTTAGCAACAGCAGCCCCCAAAACAACGCCTTCAAGGCCGTGCTCCCCTTCGCTGGATAGCTCTGAATCTATTTGTTGCGAGCTGCTGTCTTGCCGCGAACTCGGGCGAGGATACATTTCTGAAAAGAGATTTGCCACTGACAGCATTTCATAATTGACTGTTGCTTGCGTTATCTTCGATAATTTTGACAGCTCTTTTCTATATTTTGTAATACGATCACTGAGGCTTTCTACCATTTTGATTACCACATCGAGAGTTGCTTCAATTTCGCTGGGAAACAACTCATCCTTATCAAGACGCATGGTATATTGGTTGGCCTCTTTAATTTTAGTAAAATTAAGCCTATTCAGTACCACACCCTTTTGTATGACACTACACAAATGCGTCAGCACCTCAAAAATTTCACGAAAATGATGTGGATCTTTTACATATAAATCACCTAATTGTTTGATGCTTTTTAATAAATGGGCACATAAGTATTGTAAAGAAACAGTGCTGTGTATTAGACGAGCAAAGTCAGCAATAACGACCGTACGCTCCAGTACCTCATTATTTTCTGTTACTGCAAGAAACTTCTGTTTTTTGCTGTTGCTATCAAGTTTGGTATTGATAAAATTAGGCGATTGGCTAAACACAGAACGAATTTGAGTTAAAGCTTTGTTTAATTTTTTTACATCACTGGGCTCAATTGCTGAGCGATCTTTCTCGTCAAGAATGGATTTTGCCCATGAGGTAAAGCCAAACATGCCTTCTGGCCCGGAAATGCTGTTGTTTTTTAGGCTGGAAGTTGGATCAAGTGACTTGAGATAATACTGCGATAAACCCACTATCCAATCTTTAAATACCGAGTCTGGTAGAGGTAATGCACTGTCGGTTCTAAATATGATACTGCACCCGAACAAGGATTTCAGCCCGACTCGTGAGCGCACATACTCTCTGCGCAATAGGTTTCGTCCCAGCTCTTCTAGTGCCACGGTATCCGCTAAGTCAGTAGAATCTGCAGCAACCGTCAACTTAACCAACTTGCGGATTAAATCACTACTGGCTTTGGCACAGGCATCTCTGAGTTCTGCGACCAAGTCCTCTAATAACAATGATTCCTTGTGTTTTTCTAAACTCTGTTTTGCTGCTAATAAATAGCTGTAGACCGGTGTCAGTCGCGTAAAATGCTGTGTATCAACAAGCTTATCCATTGAGGCATAAGAGGTAATGAATTTTCCTATAGCGGTCAAGTAAGCAATATCATAATCATAGCCTTGGAAACTTAAACATTTTGTTTCCAGCATGTTCAGCAGATAAGACACTACCCCAGCGGTAGCATCAGTATGATCCTCGCGACTGAAATAATATTCTTTGAGTTTTAAAATAGCACTGACGACCGACTCTCTGTATGCCGCCAAGGCGACGTCAGTACCATACGGCAAGTTTTTACCCATGGCCCTAACTTCATCATCCGTGTAATGCAAGGATTGAACCACACTGGCATCTTCTTTACTGACAAACTTAAAAATGGGTGGAAAACCTTGTATGTCATCATAACCAGGAATGACAATTTTTTCTAAAAACTGTTTGTGGCGTTTATTAATTTCTTCGAGGAGTTTTCTGTGTTTTTTCTCTTCATAGGCTTTAAATTCCTTATAAGTAAAGACAGCAGCAGCAACGGTCACCACAACCCCGCCAGTAACCGCCGCCGCTATTATTACAGGAGCACTTGCTGTTGATGCGAGGCTCAGGGCACTTGAACTACCAATAATAGAATCTAATAAACCAGCCATAAAACCATCCTCTTCAATTAATTCGAACTCCAAATCCTTATTGCATGGTTAAATCTATAGAAGATATTATGCCACGGTCTGCTGTGCCAAATTGCAAGTATTCGCCACGCATGGCCTGTAATATTTGTTGTAACGTGATAAATTGTGCGCTTAATTGAAAATACAGGTCGGCTGATTGACTGTCATGTAGCTCACCGACTGTCAGGTAAGCCGTTTGACCCATATCAGAAAAATAACGCAGGCTGACGTGTTTCTTTTCGGCAATGCCAGGGAAAAGTCCGCAGAATAACAGGCTTTTATCACCGATATCACGCAGTAATTCCTTTTGTAACTGGCGTGGTTTGCTCATGGATTCTAAAAAATCAAGTGCGATTACCGATTCAATCAGCTTCGGTCCTTGAGAAAAACGCATTAATAAAAAGACCAGATAGCTCTCAGTATTTTCATTTAAAATCAATCGGGTAGCTGCTTGTGCTTCATTCACCAAAGCATGCCATTGACTTATATCTGTGGGATGTAAAATTAATTGCTTCATTACAAACTCCCCATGGTGTTGGATATTAAACCAAGAGGCATGAAAAAAACTCATGCATTTTTATCCAATATCCAAATTCATTACTTCCTGTCTTTAGTTTAGCAAAGCTTATACTAATTTATCTTTAAATGTTTTTAAAAGATAGGGTCTGTTGAC
>JBIODT010000133.1:0-6317 GCA_044445305.1 Legionellales bacterium
CACTGTTTGAGTACTGTGTGTGATTTTATAACTGTTTTCCATGAGGTAACTTGTGGGTAACGATATGGATGCATCAAGGCTACGCGCGCCACCAAAAACCCAAACTGGGCTTGAAGTTAGTTATACTGCGCGCGCCCACTCAAGCATCCCATATAATTTTTTGTCCCGTACGAAGGTGTTTCACATTGAGAATTGCTGTGAGCCAAACCCCAATAGCGATAATATTATGATTCTAAGATATACTGTCCTGACATCAATTAAAGAGGTGAATAAAATGCGTACACTTGTTTCATGTTTGTTAATGACCTTGCTCAGCTTTGGACTGTTTATCAACGAAGCTTCAGCCAAACGATTTGGTGGCGGTCAAAGTTTCGGGGTACAACGCTCACAAAGCAGCCTATTCAGTCAGCGTGGCGCGCAAAACAGCGCATCACTAGGACAAAAAGCCAATCCAAGCAGATGGGGTGGTATGTTAGGTGGTTTATTAGTAGGCGGATTATTAGCCAGTCTGTTTATGGGGCACGGGCTTACCAGTGGCTTAATAACTTGGTTAATTCTTGGCGCGGCTCTATTCTTCCTCGTTAGTTTCTTTCGTAAAAGAATGCAACCTGGATTTCAATCAGCGCAGCCTAATGCCTTCAGACAGAATTCATTTACTGATTTTACCAAATCGTTTACAAGCAACAGCTCTAATAATGATTTCTCTGAGTACCCCGCGGGCTTTGTCCCCGAAGCGTTTTTACGTAATGCCAAAGTGACTTTTATCCGCTTACAAGCAGCCTATGATCAAAAAAACCTACAGGATTTAACTTCTTTTACCGCACCCGAAGTTTTTGCAGAAATTAAAATGCAATTGGATGAACGTGGCAATGAAATCAATAAAACCGAAGTAATCCAATTGGATGCGCACTTACTTGATGTTTCCAAACAATCGTTGTCAACTATAGCCAGTGTGCGTTTTACTGGCAGCATTAAGGAAAATGACGAGCCCGTAATCCAACTTGATGAAATTTGGCATTTCCGTCAGTTTGATAACAACAGCGATTGGGTTGTTGGTGGCATACAGCAAGAGGTGGTTCAGCCGTAAGAATTAAGCTCCATTCACCTCTCAAGCAAAAAATGGTAGGGCTATTTTTTGCTTGAGAGGTGAGCGGAGCTGCTGGAGATCACTAAAGATTAAGTTGTATTTTAATAATGCGAGCTACAGCCTGTGCATTTTGATTTGAAATGTTGCCAAGCTTGGTTTTTAGTCGAATTTTGCTCACTGTTGCTATTTGATCGGCCATGGCTTTACTCATTTTCCCATCAACCTCCACGTAACACTCGCATGGATAGCACTTTGATGTGTTGCTGGTCAGAGGAATAACTTGCACTCGATTCATGGCTTTATTAAAGGCATCATTACTGACAATGATTGCAGGCCTAATTTTTTGCGTTTCAACGGATTAAAATCCACCCCCATCTTCACCTCTGAGCATGGGCTACATCCCCAACAAGACCATCAATCCACTCATTAGCCTCCTGTTCGCGAGCTTCATCCCGCGCCATGCTTTGATAAGCCAAAGCCAAATCTTGTTGCAACACATGTGGCTTAACCAAATTCTCAATAAATTGACTGATTTTTCTTTCACCGACAATTGCATAAAGGCCCGCGTAAACCTGTTCATCGATTGCAATTGTAAGTTTCTTATTCATGTTGTCACCACTTAGTTATACGTACAGTATACGTATATTAGTTGAGACCTATTTGTCAATAATACATGGCCCGCCACCAGCAACAGGATAGGCCATAATTCATGAATAGATTGTCCTAAAGGACGTACTTCACATCAATAATGTCATAATCCACCAAACCACCAGGAGTATTCACGGTTACCGAATCATCCAATTGCTTACCAATTAACGCACGACCTATAGGTGAACTGTATGAAATTTTATTTTGTTTGATATTCGCTTCATCCTCACCAACAATTTGATAAGTCAGCTCAGCATCGGTGCTCAGATTACAAATGGTGACTATACTGCCAAACACTACTTTACCGTTATTAGGCAAATTACTGATGTCGACAACCTGCGCATGCGATAATTTGGCCTCAAGATCCTGAATACGCCCTTCATTAAAACCATGCTGTTCACGGGCTGCATGGTATTCTGCATTTTCCTTCAGATCGCCGTGCGCGCGCGCCGTAGCTATAGCCTCAACAATACGTGGCCGCTCTATAAATTTTAAACGTTGTACTTCTGCTTTCAGTGCCTCTGCACCCTGTACAGTCATAGGATGTTTACTCATACCCACCTCTAATATAAATCTCAGCTCCAAACCGAGGTTAATGTAAATCTTGTATTCGAGTTACTGTTTCTCTGTCTTCATACTTCATAGCCAAACATGCAGCCTCAGCTCCGGACAGCGTTGTAGTATAGCTAACCTTATGCTGCAATGCATTACGTCTAATTGCAAAAGAATCCGCAATGGCTTGTTTGCCTTCGGTAGTGTTAACAATAAAATCGATTTCGTTGTTTTTAATCAGATCTAACACATGCGGCCGGCCTTCTGCTACCTTGAAGACGCGCCGACAATCAACACCAGCTGCTTGTAAGACCATAGCCGTACCTCGTGTTGCAATGATTTCAAAGCCCAGCTCTATTAATTTTTTTGCAATCTCTCCAACGCGTGTTTTGTCTGCGTCACGAACAGACACAAATGAGCGCCGACGTTTGACTATGTTACAGCCTGCTGCCAACTGTGCCTTAGCATAGGCTTGTCCGAAGCGCCTGGCAATACCCATGACTTCACCGGTAGATTTCATCTCCGGACCAAGAATAGAATCAACCCCGGCAAATTTAATAAACGGAAAGACTGGCAGCTTTATGGAATAAAATGAAGGCATATGATGGTGTTGCATGACCGCTTGTTCTTTTAAACTGATGCCAACTTTACACAAAGCGGCAATTTTAGCCAAAGGCAAGCCGGTAGCCTTGGAAACAAAGGGCACGGTACGCGAAGCACGTGGGTTGACTTCCAACACAAAAATATCATCAGCCTGAATGGCAAATTGTGCATTGATCAAACCAACCACGCCCAATTTTAACGCCATTAAGCGCATTTGCTCCATTAAATCCTGTTGCACCACCACACTCAGACTAAAAGGCGGCAAAGTACAAGCTGAATCACCTGAATGTATCCCTGCCTGCTCTATGTGCTCCATAATGGCGCCTATCAATACGTCTTTGCCATCACAAATTGCATCAATATCAACTTCAATGGCATTATTTAAAAATTTATCCAGCAACACCGGCGAATCATTGGAAACGGCCACGGCATGCGATAAATAATGACGTAAATCTTCCTCTTGATAGACTATCTCCATCGCACGTCCACCAAGAACATAGGACGGTCTAACAACCAAAGGATAACCAATGCGCTCGGCTAAGGCGACCGCTTCCGCCTCACTACGCACCGTTCCATTATCAGGCTGATGCAGTTTCAGCTCCGTCACTAATTGCTGAAAGCGCTCTCTATTTTCAGCCATATCAATTGCGTCAGGGGAGGTGCCTATAATTTTAACGCCATTGGCTTCTAAGTCACGGGCTAATTTTAAGGGCGTTTGTCCACCGTAATGAACAATGACACCATCGGGTTGCTCCACATCCACTATCGATAAAACATCTTCCAAAGTCACGGATTCAAAATACAAGCGATCGGAGGTATCAAAATCAGTCGAGACTGTTTCAGGGTTGCAGTTGACCATAATGGTTTGATAGCCGGCTTCTCTTAATGCCATGGCCGCATGCACACAACAATAATCAAACTCTATACCTTGGCCTATGCGATTAGGGCCTCCACCTAAGATCATGATTTTTTTCTTATCCTTATCAGGTCGTGCCTCGCAACTGCGCTCATAACAAGAATATAAATAAGCGGTATCACTGGGAAACTCACCCGCACAGGAATCGATGCGCTTGTAAACCGGTATAATTCCTAACTCTTTACGCCGCGCGCGCACCTCAGCTTCAGTGCAGTACATCAATTGTGCCAAATACTCATCGGCAAAACCTCGGCGCTTCAGCAAGCGTAAAGTAACGGCGTCCAGTTCATGAATCACTTTGCCAAACACCAAACGTTCCAGCGTTACTAATTCTTCTATTTGCGCTAAAAACCAAGGATCAACACGGCTTTCAAGATGAATTTCTTCCAAAGATAAATTTTGTCTAAACGCATCGGCTATATACCACAGTCGATCAGGGGTTGGTTCACGCAACTGCCCTCTTAATCGCGGCAAGTCCCCTTTTTGAGACAGCGGGTGCAAACCACAACGGCCAACCTCCAAACCACGAATCGCCTTTTGCAAGGATGCCTGGAAGTTAGTTCCTATAGCCATAACCTCACCAACGGACTTCATCTGTGTGGTCAAGGTATTGGACGTTTGCGGAAACTTATCAAAGTTAAAGCGTGGTATTTTTGTGACCACATAATCAATACTGGGCTCAAAGGAAGCCGGTGTGATACCACCCGTTATTTCATTTTTTAATTCATCCAGCGTATAACCAACCGCTAATTTTGCAGCAACTTTAGCAATGGGGAAACCAGTAGCCTTAGATGCCAAAGCAGAACTTCGTGACACCCGTGGATTCATTTCTACTACCAACATACGCCCATCTTCAGGATTAATAGCAAACTGAACATTGGAACCGCCGGTATCCACACCTACCGCTCTTAAGACCTTAATGGCAGCATCACGCATGCGCTGGTATTCTTTGTCGGTTAAGGTTTGAGCTGGAGCCACGGTAATGGAATCACCAGTATGCACCCCCATAGGATCAATGTTTTCTATGGTACAAACGATAATGCAGTTGTCATTACTGTCACGAACCACTTCCATTTCATATTCTTTCCAACCCAATACCGACTCATCTATTAATAACTCATGCGTAGGGGAAAGCTCTAAGCCCCTGGTGCAAATTTCTTCAAATTCTTCTCTATTGTAAGCGATACCACCACCACTGCCACCCATGGTAAATGATGGCCGAATGATCGCTGGATACCCTAAGCGCGCCTGCACTTGAATGGCTTCTTCTAAACTGTGTGCAATAGCAGAACGAGGCATATCCAGGCCAATTTTAATCATCAATTGCCGAAATTTTTCTCGGTCTTCCGCCCTATCAATGGCTTCACGCGTGGCACCTATCATCTCAACAGAAAACTTTGCCAACACCCCCTCGCGCACCAAATCCAAAGCGCAATTTAACGCCGTTTGCCCCCCCATAGTCGGCAACAGTGCATCAGGACGCTCTATCTCAATAATACGGGCCACTTCCTGCCAACAAACAGGCTCGATGTAAGTCGCATCGGCCAACTCAGGATCAGTCATGATGGTTGCAGGATTAGAATTCACCAAGATCACCCGATACCCCTCTTCCTTCAAGGCCCGTATCGCTTGCGTACCAGAATAGTCAAACTCACAAGCCTGCCCTATCACTATCGGGCCGGCTCCAAGTATCAAAATGGATTTAATATCAGTTCGTTTTGGCATGTTGGCAACAAAAAAAGAATAAAGTGATGTATTTTACCGAATTGAGACTAAAGATTATAGCTTTCTTTGTAATCACCACAAAAAAAATACCTTTGTAGGCGGTTTTTTACCAGATTGCATGCAAAAACACACATGCAATCTGCTCCAAATGTCTACAACTCAAAATAGCCTTTAATATAAACTGACAAATAGGCTATAATAGAGGCATGATGAATTTTTAATTCACGTGAATTATCAATCTTAATGAGGAGATAAAAATGGCTGTCCATATTTTGTACCACGATGCTGAAGATGAAATACGCTTCACGTGTCCGAACGATAATTGCCCAGTTCGCAACCAATTAATTACTAACTTAAATAAATCTGGTATTGCGTTTGAAGACAAGGGAACTGATATTCTTGTAAAATTAATAGCATTTTCAAGTACCGATGATATTGCAGAAAAAGCGTTTGCTGGTTTTAGTGAAATTGATAATTTCAAAGGCTACGAACACTATGATCATACTGGAACTGTTATGAGTTTTGGCTATGACTGGGTAATTCCTGAAGCTAAAAAGGAAGCGTCCCAGCCCCTGATGCAGAACATGCACGCTGCCATGCGACGATATCCACCTGACGACCGCAACGATCTAAGTCAACTCGACGGTATTAGAAGTCAAATCGAGGCCTTGGAGGAAAGTGGTAAAGATTTGCTTGATGCACATTACAGAAGCCTACGCGCATCTGCACACCACCGCTAGTATACTGTTATTTTAAATGTAAACTGACAAAGGGGCCATATATAGA
>JBIODT010000134.1:0-6302 GCA_044445305.1 Legionellales bacterium
ATATTAGCCATTGAAAGCACGCCAAGGTAGTATTAACCTGTTTTATCATCTTAAGCATCATCCTAGTCATTTGATCCACCCTCATCCGCCCTGTCGGGCACCTTCTCCCGCCGGCGGGAGAAGGGTCTCCGTCACTAGAATCATTAAACGACCTTCCACCGTTCAAACCTGAACGCAATCTGAGCGTTCCCAGACAGAAGCAGTGAAACGTTGTATTATAGTGTACCGCGCCTAATTTGGTCACGTTCAATCGCTTCAAATAAGGCTTGAAAATTACCTTCGCCAAACCCTTGATTGCCTTTACGTTGAATTATCTCAAAAAATACGGGACCAAATAGGTTTTCGGTAAAGATCTGCAGCAGTAATCCGGCTTGTGGATCCTGCTCACCATCCATTAATATTTTTTCAGCATGCAATTGAGCCAGTGGTTCTTGATGCCAGGGCAGGCGCTGGGCGAGCATTTCATAATAGGTGTCTGGAACATCAAGGAATTTAACTTGTTGCTCTCTTAATGTATGTACCGTTTTGTAGATGTCTGCGGTAGTGAGGGCCATATGCTGTATGCCTTCTCCATGGTACTCATGAAGAAACTCTTCGATTTGAGACCGATCGTCTTTGGATTCATTTAAGGGGATTTTTATTTTTCCACATGGGCTAGCAAGGGCCCTACTGACAAGACCTGTCGCTTTGCCGGTGATATCAAAATAACGAATTTCTGCGAAATTAAAGATGGATTCATAAAAACGAGCCCATTTATCCATGTTGCCGCGAAACACGTTGTGTGTCAGATGATCAATGGCCATTAGACCATTGCCAAAAACTTCTGCACTGGTGTTGGTATTCCATTGTTGGCCGAAGGGTTGATGTTGTTTATCAACAAAATAAATCACACTGCCACCAATGGCTTGGATTGCTGGTAAGCCATGATGGGCATGGTCGCAATCAATAAATTCGCTAGCGCCATGTGCTAAAGCATGTTGAAAGGCGGCATGGGCATTTTCGACTAAAAATCCCATAGCACAAGCACCGGGACCATGTGTATTCGCATGGGTTTCTGCTTGGCAATGTGACGCGGCATTGACAATAAATTGAATGTCACCTTGTTGGTAGAGCGTGACGTCTTGATTTTGATGACTCGCCACCGCTTGAAAGCCCATTTGGACAAATTGCTGTTGCAATTGTTTTTTATCTGGACCTGAAAACTCTAAAAAAGCAAAGCCATCTAATCCGCAGGGGTTGTTTTTTTGCATTATTTGAATTCCTTTTGCACTAAAAATAGTCCGTCAGCTATGGGTAATAAGCTTATAAATACTCGGGTATCATTTTTGATTAATTCATTAAGCTTACGAATTTCTCTGGTTTGGCCGGTTGTTTCATTGGCATTGATGACTTTGCCATCCCAGAATATATTGTCTATGGCTATTATCCCTCGAGGGGCAAGCAGTTTTAATGCCAGCTCATAGTAATTCACATAATTGGTTTTGTCTGCATCAATAAAGATGAAGTCAAATTGCTCTGTCCAACCGTCTTCAATGAGCGCATGCAAAGTATCCAGTGCCGGGCCCAGCTGTAATTTAATTTTATGCTCTTGTTTGGCTTTGTGCCAAAAGGGGTGGGCTTTATCGGTCCATTCTTTAGATACGTCACAGGTAATGAGTTGACCGTCATCAGGCAGTGCCAAAGCCATGGCCAAAGCACTGTAACCAGTAAAAGTCCCTAATTCAAGTACCTTTTTTGCATGGGTTAACCGTAACATAAATTGCATAAATTGTGCTTGTTCAGGAGCAACCTGCATATTAGCCAGATCCATGGTTGAAGTTGCTTCACGCAGTTCCTTTAAAACAGGGTGCTCACGTAAAGACTTATCCAACATGTACTCATACAGCTCTGGAGTGAGGGTTAGATGTTTCATTAGTTTAACTTTTCTTGAGCCAACCGGTCTGCTATGTCACTGGCAGGTAAGTTGTCTTTAGCTGAGCGTGCAAATATTTCTGTTAAAGAGGTATAAATGCCATCTATTTGCTGGCTTACTTTCTCTTCTGAAGTATGTAAGTACTTACTGGCAGCAAAAATTAAGCCGCCCGCGTTAATAACATAGTCCGCAGCAAATAAAATGCCTCTTTCATGCAGTTTTTTGCCATGGTAGGTATGCGCCAGTTGGTTGTTGGCAGCGCCAGCAATAATGGTGGTTTGTAGTTGAGGAATGGTGATGTCATTGATGGTGGCACCTAAGGCACAAGGCGCAAAAACATCACAGGGAACTTTGTGGATTAAGTCGGTACTTACAGCTTTAGCGCCTAATTCGTTCACTGCCAGCTCAACTGCAGCAGGAGATATATCAGCGACAGTCAGTGTTGCACCCAACTCATGCAAGTGTTTTGCAAGAAGATAACCGACATGACCCAGGCCTTGAATTGCCACGTGAATGCCTTTTAAATGGTCTTTACCTAATTTAAACGCAACTGCAGCTTCTATGCCACGCAAAATACCTTTGGCGGTGGACGGTGATGGGTCGCCATTGTATTTGCTTAAACTGGCAACATGGTCTGTATGTTCTGCAATGATGTCCATATCACTTAAGAGGGTGCCGCTGTCTAAGGCTGTAATGTAGCGTCCATTTAATTCATTGATAAAACCACCGAAGCTGTGCATATATTCAGTACGGTTAAAGCTTCCTTTAGGTTTGATAATAACTGATTTACCCCCACCTAAAGGTAAATTAACGGAGGCCGCTTTATAGCTCATTCCCCGCGCAAGGCGCATCGCATCTTTAAGTGCTGCTGCAGTACTTGGGTATTCAATAAAACGACAACCACCCAGAGCTGGACCTAATTTAGTGCTGTGTATGGCTATCATCGCCTTCATGCCTGTTTTAGGATCTACTTTAAAGTGTAAATCACCAAACCCGTGCGACAGGGCATATTCAAGAAAATCCTCTTCTGTAGTTGATTCATTACGGGCTATACTGTCAATAGACATCATTTTTAAAGCTCCTCATGCTGTGTTTTTTTCAGAAGTTATAGACCTTTTGCTAACTTAAATCAATAGAAATAGATTGAATTTAGTAACGTACTACACCCATCGAAATTCATTAATAAAAAACAAATAGCGACTAATTCTAGTTGCTTTGTTCTTTAGGGATCACTTAATGTTAGAATTGGTTCAGATCGCCACGAAAAAGCGGCTCTTGATCATGGGCTTGAACGAGTCTTGAAATCAGCCTGAGTTCAGCTATAGTGCGCAGTATAATCTCTAGGAGAGTGTTTATGAGGCAGGAAGGTACGATGTTAAGATCGCAGTTTATGGCTGCGTGTAGTATGGCTTTATTCATGGCTGTAACACCGGGTGTCTTTGCTGAAGACTTGCCCCCAAGGCTGGCTCTTGATAGGGTTTTTTTTCAAGTGTCTTTGAAGCAGTGGGTTACCACGCAAACTGCTTTGTTGTCTGTGAGTATTAATGCGACCTTAACCAGCGCTGATTTGGTCAAGGCGCGAACTGATATTATGGGCAGGCTGAGTAAAATAGCCAAAGGTGACTGGCATTTACTGGAGTTTCAACGGTCACAAGACAGTTCAGGTCTTGAAAAATTGTATGTGCAAGCACAGGCGCGAGTCGATCAATCTGCCTTGACGGGCATTTACCAAAATGCCAAATCAGTGAGCATGCCTGGTGCTAAATATGAAATAAGCGGGGTGGAATTCAAGCCCAGTTTGGAAGAAACACAAACAGTTAAAGCCAATATTCGTGAGCTTTTGTATCAAAAAGTCAGTGATGAAATTGCCCGTATCAATAAAGTCTATCCAGCACAGCATTACACTGTGGGTAATTTGCTGTTCGTAGATGGTGACAGCCTGCCGCTCGCAAAAGCCTATCAAGCAAAGGAACTCAATACCATGTCGATGGCAGCTGTTTCAGCCCCGTTAACGGTTAGTAATGAACTGGTTTTAACGGCGGTTGTTGAGGCAGCATCTACGCGTGAGGGCCATCCATAAATGTCAGTTGCAGATAAGGTTATTGGGCATAGAGGGGCAGCAGGTTATGCCCCTGAAAACACTATGGCTGCTTTTGATAAGGCTTTGTCCTTAGGATGTCGATTTATAGAATTTGATGTGATGTGTAGCTCTGACGGTGAGCCTTTCATTTTTCATGATGACAGTCTGAAAAGAACCAGCAATGGCAAAGGTGGTTTAGGCTTGGTCGATGCGGCCTATTTACAAAGTTTGGATGCAGGTTCTTGGTTTTCTAAGAAGTTTAAAGGCGAGAAAATACCACTCTTTAAAGACGTGCTGAAGTGGCTGTCTTTTGCTGGTGTACAGGCCAATATAGAAATCAAGCCTTATCCTGGGGCGATGGAACCAACGACAGTGGCGGTGTTAAGCCATATCCACCGTTACTGGCCACAAGACAAGGAGCTGCCTTTGGTCTCTTGTTTTGATGTTGAGGCGCTGTTTTTATGCCAAAGCATCGCTCCGGAAATGCCTTTAGGATTATTATTGCATGAGTGGGATGAGCAGTGGTTACAGAAGGCGCAGCAATTGGCCTGTTATTCCATACATTTTAATAGAAAAATTCTGACAGCGGAGCGGGTTAGGGCGGTTAAAGAACAGGGTTATGTGGTCTACGCTTATACCGTGAATCGCAAGCGTCAGGCGAGCAAATTATTGGGCTGGGGTGTTGATGCTGTTTTCAGTGATTATCCGGACCTTTTAGCATGAGCAGGGCCCTGTTGCGCGCACAGTCGGTTTTATGTTGGTGTTTATTGTTGTGTTCACTGATGGTTCAGGCACAGCCTGTGGAATTGGTCTTTTGGCACAGTATGGCGGGCACTATAGGCGATGAAGTGAGGCTGTTGGTTGCTGATTTTAATCGCAGTCAAAATGAATACATCATTAAGCCTGTTTATAAGGGCGACTACGTTGAGACTTTAACCAGTTTTGCTGCGGCATTTCGCGCCCATCAACCGCCGGCCATTGTGCAAGTATTCGAAGTGGGTACAGCCATCATGTTGTCTCCCGCAGGTGTTATCAAGCCTGTGGATGAATTGATGCGTGAGCAGCATGTTGCCTTGCCGGAGGAGGATTTTATCCAGTCGGTGCGTGATTTCTACAGTAGAGATGGACAACTGATGGGGATGCCCTTTAATCTTTCAGCGCCGATACTGTATTATAATGCAGATGTTTTAGCCAAAGTAGGCTACAGCAGTGCCAATTTTCCGCGTACTTGGATAGAGCTGGAGGTGTTGGCAGAGAAAATGAAGCAAGCAGGTTATGATTGTACTTACACTACGGCTTATCCAGGATGGATCCTGTTTGAATCTTATTTGGCAATTCATGGCTTACCAATAACGCAAACCCATCCTGTTCGAGCCGTCTTTGATACGCCACAACTCGCGCGGCATTTTGCACGTTTACAACGCTGGCAGGAGTTACATTATTTTCGTTATGGCGGCAGGGTTGATGATGCAACGGTCTTATTTACCAGTGCTGTGTGTCCGTTGTTTAGTCAATCGTCGGGCGCATACAACAGTTTGTTGTCTTTGGTTCCCTTCCAGTTGGGTGTCGCTGTCATGCCTTTAGACACTGAAGTCAGTAAAGTAAGGCATGCCAATGCTGCTGGAGGCGCGGCACTTTGGGCCGTAGCTGGGCAAACACAAAAAAACGATAAGGGTATAGCACAATTTTTTTCGTTCATCGCTCAGCCGCAAATCCAAAAACGTTGGCATGAGCACACAGGTTATTTGCCTCTAGGGCTAAAAGGGGTTTATGCAGAGATACTGGCATCCAGCCACCATCCGGCCTTACGCTTGGTGCAAACTGATTTGGAAGACCAGCAGCAGGCCAAAGCACTTAGAAATACAGGCCCACAAAATCAAATTCGCGGTATCAATGATGAGATTTTGGAGGCGATGTTTGCGGGCTTAATGAGTGCCAGAGATGCACTACATGAGGCTGTTGTTCGATCCAATCACGTATTGGCACGTTTTTTGAGGAATACGCATTAGTACAACAGCCTGGTGACAATCAATTGCGTTCAGGTTTGAGCGCTTGTTGCTTTGAAAAATGCCCGAATTAGATGGGGAGGGATGTTGGGGAATGGACGGTCTCATGATTTTAGCATTCTCTCTGACGGAGTCCCTTCGCCCGCTGGCGGCATAGGCGTCAAGCTAAGAAATAATATTTTTGGTCAACTTATTGAATAATATATAGAAATTGCTAGAGTTTCCTTTTTAATTTTTTCCGCCCGGAAAAACAAGGAAACTCTATGCAAGACAAAACTTTATCAAAAATAAGTGGTTCGGTCAT
>JBIODT010000135.1:0-6279 GCA_044445305.1 Legionellales bacterium
AATAATATGGGTGCTTACCAATATCAAGCTTTAAAAAAAAATGGCAGTACCAATAAAGGCATCATTGAAGCAGATTCTGAGCGACATGCGCGCCAACTGTTACGCGAACAGGATTTAATCCCTACGCACGTTCAAGCACTTACCCAACAACGGACAGGTAATACTAAAAACAAACTGTCTGCAGCAGATCTGTCCCTACTCACAAGACAGCTGGCCACCCTACTTGCTGCTGGAATACCTGTTGAAGAATCACTACGCGGCGTATCTGAACAAACAGAAAAAGATAAAGTTAGAGAGATCATTATAGGCATTCGTGCAAAAGTACTTGAAGGATATGGCTTGGCCCAAGCAATGGCCCAGTACCCTAATGCCTTTCCTGAGTTGTATCGAGCAACGGTTGGCTCTGGTGAGCAAACGGGACATTTAGATTTGGTATTAGAGAAACTGGCTGACTACACCGAAAATCAACAAAAAACGCGCCAGAAAGTACAACAAGCGCTGATTTATCCGCTCATGATGATCTTTGTTTCAATAGCAATTATTAGCTTTTTACTCACTTTTGTAGTGCCTAAAATCATTGAAGTATTCACCAGCAGTGGCCAAACCCTGCCGGCCATGACCTTACTTTTAATTGCTGTTAGTGACTACATAAAAGCATACGGTCTTTATACCTTAATTGCCCTCATCCTTGCATTCATGGCCTTCAAAAAAAGTTTAAACAACATTAAATTTAAAACAGCATGGCATGGATTCATTCTTAAACTGCCCATAGCCTCTTATTTGGTTAAAACAATTAACGCAGCACGTTACATCCACACCTTTGGTATTTTATTTGCTGCTGGGGTGAGTGTTTTGGAAACCATGCGTGTTTCAGCAAGTCTGGTTACCAACAGTGTCATGAAACAAGCTTTTGATACCGCAACACACAGAGTAAGAGAAGGTAGCGGTATCAATGAAGCACTAAAAGAAACCCGCTATATCAACCCTATGGCCATACATTTAATTGCCAGTGGTGAAAAAAGTGGCCAATTGTCCAATATGATGGAACGCGCCGCCAATAATTTAGACAGTGAAGTCAAACGCCTTATCGATACCTCTCTAACACTTTTAGAACCGGTGGTTATTTTATTAATGGGTGCCGTAGTACTGTTTATAGTACTGGCTACCTTATTGCCTATTTTTTCTATGGAACAATTAGTCGCTTAGGATGGATTCGCTTAAAGGTGTTGTTTGTTAATGCTGAATATTCAAAAAAAGGACCATGAAGGACGATATTGATACACAAATAACTTTTACGAAACAATAAGTTGACAACTCAATTTAATTGCGATACAATTTGCCACCATGTAAATATTAGCAGCTTATTATGTTTAGTCGACTTTTTTCTGAAAACCGCATTTATAATGAACCCACATCCATTCAATTGCAGGCTCCTTCTCAACCACCATTATTAAAGGATGAGACTAGACTTACAATTTCTCAGCCTGTATCTGATGTTGCATCAGACATAGGGGATATTATCTTGAAGGACATTTGGACCATTGTATGTTCATACGTTGATGATGACGAAACAAATAATGACAGTGCATTTCCCACAAAGACTCCTCATCTAACCTTATTAAAACTATTTATATTGTCCCCTAGAATAGCAACTCAAATTCTTCAGCAACGTGAACTTACAGACAACTCACCTTTAGTTTGCCCCTGGAAGATCCGACAACAACCTATAAAACCAGAACACACTCTTGCAGATTTGACCCGGTGCTATGCGATAAAAATGTATATGGATACTATTTTACTGGGGGTTGTTAAGCAACCAACTGACTCAGCATACAATGATATACAATCGCAATTGATTAAAACACACAATAACAAATGCCAAGCGCTCACTACAGGTGTTTGTCTTGGACTAATCGGCCTTTCAGCATACTCATTTGCCACCCTAGGCTCAGGCGAGCTAGATGAGCAATATGTTAAGGTAATCTTTGCTCCGATACTATTAATTTTTGGATTGGGTCTATCTTGCTCGCTCCTTATTCCCAGCTGCATAGAGCCCTTATCCCCCGCACCCTGTAATCCCTTTAAAAAAACATCTGTTAAAGATTTTCACACACAGCAGGTTCTATCTCACTGCTTCAATAAGCTGGTGCCGGAGTTAAAAGTTCGTGAAATTTTCGCAAATTTTTTAAACATTCCTCTCGTTAAAATTAACACTTACAAGATGCAAGATGTTGTAGCTGCGATAGAGTCAAAATATAATTCCGCGCTTAAAAATTGGCGTCAAGCTGATTCCAATAGTACTGAGGATCCCTCTTCAGCTGTTAACAGAAAAATTCAGTCGGTTAAAGACGGAAAATCAGCGTTTTTTAAGTCAACTAAAGTAAATGCGGTTATAATCGATATAGACAACTATGAAGAGGAAAAACATTTCGCCTCGTTAAGTTAAGGTCAGCACAAAACTGAAAAATGCGATGAACTAATAGCGCTCGTCATTGCGAGGCTACGAAGCAATCCAGAGAGTTCGGAGTGACGGCCGCTGGGTTGCTTCGTGGCCTCGCAATGACGCACTGTTTGAGTGCCTTATCTAAAAACAACTTTCGACAGAAACAAAAAATACCAGTATATTGTCGCTGGCACGAAATACAATTTTCATCTTAGCGGATGTAGTGACTGTATTGTTGTGCGAACTTCATTCATTTTAGGATTTATAATGCGTCTTTTTTTTGCGATTTTTGTACCGTTCATAACTTTTTTCACCATAGGTAAACCAATGACAGGGATAATCTGTTTGATATTACAACTAACAGTTATTGGCTGGATTCCAGCAGCCCTTTGGGCAGTTTACGCACTTTCTCAATACAATACTGATAAAAAATTAAACGGATACAGGTAGGCTGTCCACACAAAAACCGCAATGGCGGCATCAGGAATTCTCAATATGGAGTACATAAATTACACGGGTAAAATTAAGTTCGCCCAAATACTCGCAATGACGCGTATTTGGGCACTTAAGAAACTTGTTGTTCAATTTATATACGAAGCATTGAGAATTGCTGTGGTAGCATTTCGATATTTAGGAAACAAAAACTGACTGTGTTACAATTTAAGATCTAATCCCCATACTATCTCCATGATTTAGAAGGAAGAAAGAAAGATGAATCGACAAAAAGGTTTTTCTCTAATTGAAATTATGGTTGTTGTTGTTATATTAGGCATACTTGCCTCAATCGTCGTTCCCAAAATTATGGGTCGCCCAGATGAAGCCCGTAAAGTTAAAGCAAAACAGGATGTTCTTGCCATACAAAACGCGCTTGATTTGTACAAGCTGGACAATGGTGTTTATCCAAGCACCGATCAAGGGTTAGTAGCCTTAGTAGAAAAATCATCCAGCAACCCCATACCAACCAATTGGAAGCAATATCTTAAATCGGTGCCTAAGGATCCTTGGGGTAGAGATTATCTTTACCTGAATCCAGGACAACACACTGATGTTGATGTCTACACTCTAGGTGCTGAAGGACAACCTGGCGGCACTGGCATCAATGCCGAGATAGGTAATTGGGATGAACATTAGACCTTAGTAAGCCAGAAATTAATGAATCATTATTCAAATAGAGGTTTTACCTTAATTGAAATTCTGGTTGTTATCGTCATCATAGGCATAACCGTAGG
Source organism: Legionellales bacterium (assembly GCA_044445305.1). Classification (GTDB taxonomy): domain Bacteria; phylum Pseudomonadota; class Gammaproteobacteria; order Legionellales; family Legionellaceae; genus Legionella. Next base: position 3,673 of record JBIODT010000135.1, read on the forward strand.
TTTTGCCTTGATTGCTTTTGGTGATTTTGGTGAGGGTCGACGTGTTTTATTTGCCGCAGATCAATTGGTCAATACGCTTCGCTTAGCGCAACAGCAAGCCATTCTAGAAACAAGCACCCTTGGACTTCGTATAGACAAAACCAGTTATCAAATTCTAAAATTCGACAAATCGTCAACATGGAGCCCCATAGCCAATAAAGGGATTTTCAAAATAAAGTACTTCCCAACCAACGCCGTCGTTACACTGCAAACAACGAATGACATAAAAGCAAATGTTCCTAGTATAATAATTAATTCCTCTGGCGACATGACACCATTTACTTTAAGTTTTGGTACCAGTAAAGACAAGGTATTGACGCGCCTTAAGGGCAGCCACAATGGAAGCTTAAAATTCAAATGAACAGTATGCCTTTATGAAAAAACAACCAGCCTTATACCGCGTACGCGGCAGTGGTTTTACTTTAGTCGAAGTTTTGCTTGCACTGGCAGTCATTGCCATTGCTTTAACCGCCATGTTAAAAGTCACTGCGCAAAATATTGAAACCACACACCGCATTAAAGAAAAATCCATCAGTCATTGGATTGCCATGCAAGCAGTATCAATGATTCAATTAAATTTAATAGCGGTCAACCAAAGCCAAGAATCAACACAAGCAACAACTATGTTTGACCAAAAATGGTTTTGGCGGGCACAAATTAAGACCAGCCCCATGCCAACGATCCAGCTTATTACAATCTCAGTCAGCGCAAAAGAAATTGGGCCTTTTAGGGAAGAGCTTACTGCCTTTAGGTATGTTCCATGACCCATAACAAAGGTTTTACACTGCTTGAAATCATGATTGCACTGACCGTCTTTGCCCTATTAGCGACCATCACTTCATCTTCTTTATTTTATGCATTCACTACTCGAACACGAGTTAATGCGCAAGCTGACAAACTGGCAGCGCTGCAGTTGGCCATCAGTATCATTGAACAAGACAGCATTCAAACTGTAGAACGATCAATAAGAGGCAATGAAATGCGTTTATTTCCTGCTTTTGTTGGGCATTTAAAATATCTGGAATACACAAGAACTGGCAATGTTAACCCCCAGAGCATGGAAAAACGCAGCACCTTAAAACGAATTGCGATGATCTGTGAGGATGACAAATTACTACGTAGAACATGGGCCAGTCTGGATGATCCAGACCGAAATACCTATGATGAGAAAGTGCTTATCGATAATCTTAAAGACTGTCATTTTAATTATTTGAATCAAAATTTACAATTGCTCCCCGAATGGCGTGAACAAGCCGTAACACAAAACCAACTTACAGAATCACTACCCAAAGCCATACAACTTAATGTAAACCTAAAAGATTGGGGTGAAATGAACATGCTGTTTGTTATTCCTGGAGCACTTTATGCTAGCAATTAAGGCTCGAGGCGGAGCCCTTCTTACAGCGCTTTTTATCATGACCCTAGTGGCCATAGTTGCAACCGCAATGAGTACGCGCTTACAAGTGGATATTTACCGTACCAAACTAATAGTGATGCATGATAAACTTTATTTGGCGTCACAGGCAGTCACCTTCTGGGGGCTTAGTGAGCTGAACAACAAACAAAAAACTTTTACCAAACTACTGAAACAAGGAATGGTAGACCAATACCCCCCTAAGATGGCAGCAATACAAAATCAAATAAAAGTAAGCGGCGGTCTTTATGATTTACAAGCACAATTCAATCTCAATAATGTATTAGAAAAAAAATCCATGACTTCATTTATCAATCTACTACATCAAGCTGTGCCACAAATAAACAATGCCGATGCAACCAAGCTGGCACAAGATGTAAAAGACTGGATAAGCGATTACGATCCAGGAAAGGGCAAAGATGACGCGACCACTTATTATCTTGCACAAAAACCACCTTATTACCCAAGCCATCAATTCATGCTAAGTAAATCTGAATTGCGACTGGTCAAAAATGTCAGTGCATCAATATATTTAACTCTTGAAACTTTTGTTACTGCCTTACCTGAGTCAACACCAATCAATATTAATACTGCTTCAAAACAGGTACTGATGTCTCTGGGAAACGGACTCCATGGAGAACAGGTCAAAGAATTAATGACCGCACGTGCTGACGGCGGCATTAAGGACCTAAAAGACATCAGCGCCTTGTTAAAAAAACTGGACTTGCCCGAAGAGCAAATCACCATAGAAAGTCAATATTTTTTAAATACAGCCTATGCCAGTAGCGATGATTTTAATTTGGTGGTGTACAGCCTGATGAAACGAACACATGATAAAGACAAAAAATTAGTAGTCAGTATCATTGGCGAAAGCATTGGAAGTTTTTAGCTATACCGCGCGTAGTATATCAAGGATGGTAAAAATGCATGGCGCTCTTACCGAGTGGCAGTGGCATCAGGGCAACCGCATCTAAATTTGAACTGGGGTTAGTCAGGTAGCACAATCTGCTCCCTTCTCCCTTGAGGGAGAAGGGTTGGGGATGAGGGTGATTGATGTGGCACTGACTCAAGTCACCAATTTTTAAACATAGATGTAGTGTCATAGCGTGTATTTTACTCACTAAAAATTCGTGCCACACACCCCACCCTCATCC
>JBIODT010000136.1:0-6114 GCA_044445305.1 Legionellales bacterium
CTTCGTAGCCTCGCAATGACGAGCCTTATTGGTTCATTGCGTTTTTCTTTTTGTGCTGACTTATATGGGTAACGATATGGTCGCGGGACGTAGGCGCGGGGGATAAATTGTCAACAGACCCTAGGTTTCTTACGCCCATTCTCACACAACAAAATCAAAAAACAATCACACAGGTGGTGGTCCTGATTCAATTACCGCTCCCAAAGAAACAGCGGACCAGGGTTATTCTGTAACACTGCGAACTCTGGCGGATAAGTTACTTGAACCAAATAAAGACCATAAGGTGGTGCCGTTTCAGCGCCTAATCTTCGGTCTTTTGCTATTAATACCTCTTTGACCCATGAAACTGGATGCCTGGAAGAACCAACAGCAATTAAAACACCCGCAATATTTCTCACCATATGGTGTAAAAAGGCATTTGCGGTAATATCAATGACAATTAAGTCACCAGTCCGCGTTACTTTTAATTGATGAATGTTGCGCATGGCTGTTTTCGATTGACATTCAACCGACCGAAAAGATGTAAAGTCATTCTCACCCAGTAAGTCTTGGGCGGCTTGGTGCATCAAACGGTGATCTAACTGCCTGTATTGCCAAGTCACATTGCTACGCAATAAAGCAGGTCGAATTGCGCCATTGTAAATAACATAACGGTATCGTCTGGATAAGGCTGAATAACGTGCATGAAATTCAGGTGCTATTTCTTTTCCCCACTTAACACTCACATCTTTGGGTAAAAAAGAATTGGCACCATGAATCCATGCCCGCATAGTGCGCTCTTTGTCACAATCAAAATGGATAAACTGATTGGTGGCATGCACCCCGGTATCCGTTCTTCCCGCACAAACTACAGAAATAGCACTATCAGCGACTTGTGATAAGGCATGCTCAACAGCCTGTTGCACTGTATGCAAGCCGGTTTGCGCCTGCCATCCATGATATCGGCTACCATCGTATTCAACCACTAAGGCAATACGCATTAATGTTCCTGATAAAAAGCCAGGCACAGAATGTTATTTTCAATTTTCGCCTACAAGCCCTGCCTGTAGTGAAAAATTAAAAACAACACCCTGTGCCTGAAAATAAAAGAGTCCAATTTAATATACCCTCTTTATTTTGTCTATACTTTATTTATCTTTTATCTCTTCAAGCAAAGGTTTCGCCTCCTCCTGCTGGGATTCGCTTCCATGTTCTAATACTTCATTTAAGGCGTATTTTGCTGATTCAAAATCACCCATACTAATATAGGTTTTAGCTAAAGCAAGTAAGGTATCAAAAGCTTGTTTGCTTTTTAAAGGGTTGGACGTTTCGTTATTGTCATCAACCTCAAGCACGGTGTCTGATACGTTATTTTGTAGTTCAATGGATTGATTGGCCTCAACCTTTGTTTCTGAATTTGAACCGTATTCGTTTGTCAGTGTCTTGTCATTTTCACAACTTAACTGCTGTGGCTCGGCTACCTCGGATGTGGCCTCTTCGTTAGGCTCAACAAAAAACTCTAAAGCAGATGGCTCTGATGCAGAATCTTTAGGTTGCACTTCACTCGGCTGTTCTAATTGGAGGGATGTCTCAATGTCAGTCTTTGTATAATCAATACCAGAGTCTGTAACTTCTTGTATGATCTTATTTTCCGGAACAGAAGACGTTTCAGGTACATCCTGTGAACTGGATAGGAATTCTACCACGCTGTCTGTATGTGCCTCTTCTATATGCAACTCTTGTTGACGTCCCAATTGATCTTCATCTGTATTGATTACATGATTATGCTCTGCGTCAACCGGTGCTTCTTCTAAATTGGATGTCTCACCTGCTTCTTGTTCACGATGATTCACATACCAGTAATAAGTACCACCACCACCTGCAGCAATCAGTAATAAAAAGGTAAATAACCAGAAGTTTGAGGCATGGGGCACAGGCGATGACACACTGATTTTATCAGCACCTGCTTGTTTTTCTTTCATGAGAATTTGCATTTGCTTACGGATTAGATCTATGTCTTTGTCTCGTTGGTCTAGCTGTTGCTGTAGTTTTTTGTTTTCGTCTTGTACCTCACGAAATTCTTCCGTTGACTGTGAGTTTAATTTTTTTACAGCCTCGGTAATTTTTGCAATAGAAGGACCGAAAGTATCAGCTTTAGTACTTTTCAGATCAGGGGTTTGAACTTGATTGATGGCAGGCAAAATAGTGGTTTCATCTGAAGCAGTTAAATGCTCATCCGGCAATTGAGGGATGGCTGGAACCACTGATTGTTCCTTAGGCAAATTTTCTTGCATCACAGAAGTTCCGAGATAAGGCGGTGTTATTACATGATTTATTGTCGTTTTTTCATTCCAGGCCTTATCATGAGCCATGACTTCTTCCGTAGCTAAATCACTAGGAACTTGCTGGATTACCTTTGTAGCAGGCACTATTAATTGAACACCAACCTTTAAGCCATTTAAATTGCCGTCTGTAAATGCATCCGGATTTGCACCCACTATAGCCAATACCACTTGTGGCAACAGGAGTTCAGATGCTTTATAGCGCTGAGCGATTTGCCATACATTTTCATTAATAATTGTAGGACCATAAAGCGCTTTTTTCTTCATATCATTAAGCTGCATGTGATTGTGTGTAACAACAGTAGTAACTGTTTTATCAATAACACCTGGCTCATGATCAACCGCTGTTTGTTTATAATACGTTGGGCTGCTTTGCGCTAAAGAAGAAACCAGCTTGTAACCAGGTGGATCTAACAAGACGGTGTAAGCCTTATACAACTGCCCCTCTGGCCAAATTAAATCAATCACGATCCTCATATAAGGTTCGGACATCCGCTCTGTAGACTGGACTTTTATAACAAATTTACCCCGGTTATTTTTTTCAATGTTGAACGTTAACAAAGACAATGCAGCAACTGGCTGAATATCGAGACGTTCAAAATTCTCAGGATCAGCCAGACCTACCTTAATGCTGCCCAACACAGCGCTGCTAACATCAATAAGCTCTATTTCCGCCTTGAATGGCTGATCAAGCGATGACTCTACCGTCATACCACCTAAACCAAGTGCATAGGTGGAGGTAGTGAGTGCGAATAACGCGGCGTATAATATGTTTTTTTTCAATGAGAGCTCCATGCTCAGCGTAGATTAATAGCATACTAACTCTGTTTTAAAATTACTACTATCTGATTGACTATTCAAGAAATTCCCATATGATTAGGGCATGCTGCCCATTCATTCTTTATGAATGGGCTATTTCAAAGATGGTTTACCCCTTAGGACCTTATGGCGGCTTTATTAATTAATGGCAGAATTTTAGCGGCCCTACGTCGCGATGAATTAAAACAACGAGTGCATGAGCTTCTCCAACAAGGGCAACGTGCCCCAGGGCTGGCCGTTGTACTCATAGGGAAAGATCCTGCTTCTGCAATTTATGTCAATAACAAACGTAAAGCCTGCGAGGAAGTAGGTATTAGCTCTCATTCTTATGATTTACCTGTGGAAACCAGCCAAAATGAGCTGCTTCAATTGATCAAGAAACTAAATCAATCCCAGGAAATTGATGGCATTTTAATCCAACTCCCTTTGCCCAAACATATTAATGAAGCAGTTATCATCGAGCAGATTAAACCAGAAAAAGATGTTGACGGGTTTCATCCTTATAATATTGGTAGACTGGCTCAAAGAAACCCTTTATTAAGACCTTGTACCCCGCTAGGAATTATGCATTTACTACAGCATTATCAATTGGACGTAAAAAAGAAGCATGCTCTGGTTATTGGTGCTTCCAATATAGTAGGTCGTCCCATGAGTCTGGAATTGTTATTGGCAGGAGCGACAGTTACCACTTGCCACAAATTCACGCAAAACTTGGAGGAGCTGGTTCGACTTGCTGATTTTATTATAGTGGCTACGGGTAAAATAGACGTTATTGATGCCGACTGGCTTCAAGAACATCAAGTAGTCATTGACGTAGGAATGCATCGACTGACAGATGGCAGTATTAGAGGGGATGTTGATTTTAATAAGGCCGTTAATAAAGTGGCGTGGATTACACCAGTTCCAGGAGGTGTTGGTCCAATGACCATAGTCACTCTGCTTGAAAACACAATGATGGCAGCAGAAGCCCATAAAAATGCATGAGTTTTTTTGCATCCTTACTTATCAAGCTCATCCCAATCAAATTCCGCACTAAACTCATCGAAGTCATCTTTAAACTCATCTCGTAAACGCTTGCGCTCTAACTGGTCTTCAAGCATGCGCTTCACTTTTTTTCTCTGTGTCAGATCCCCTACTTCATCATCATGTTTATAATCCGCCAACGAACGTCCATCATACCCTTCATGCAGACTCATAGAAATCTCCTCTTCTACTCTTCTTATGGAAAGTATAGCCTACAATTTCATAATATGGAGAGTTCGAGCGACCAGGTATGCTGTTTGGCTTCAGGATCGTCATAAATTTCAGTGAACCAATCGGGTAAGTTCGTTGCCAAACCACTCAAAGACAGGGCTGAACTGTTGTTTACCTCAGGCAAATACTTCTTAAATAGAACATCCAAAGCATCATTGTCGTCTATTAAGCGGCTAATTTGTTTTATTATATAGGTGCCTTCCCTACTGCCAAGCTTGTAACCATCCGATGCAGATGAATACGGGGCGTCCGAGCTTGTACCTTTATCAATCCATTTTAATAAGGCAAGACCTATAAATAATGACCAGGCGCAAAATAAGCGGTAAGGTCGCCCTGAAGCAAGGGGAATGGCTTTTAAATAATCAAAAGCATGACAAGCATTAACGACCAGACTTGTACGCAAATCAGTATACGAAGACACAAAACAGCGCCCCGCCAATTGATCATTCCTTTGATCCTTTAATAGGTTGATTTTTTGCAAAAAAAATCCAAAATGAAACGATTGAATATGCAGCGTATCGGTAAATTCAAATTTAGGGATTGAGTTTGTAAATAACTGCGATAAAAACAAACCTACAATTCCGGCAGCAAAAAAACAATATTGATTGGTTAACTCCAAAGAATTAAGTACTAGTTTGGTGTTTTTTCTATAATGGGTTAAAAAATGACTCATGCCAGCAATCATTTGGTTGACCGTTTGAACCAAGTGATTTTGCAGCACTGGAGGTAATTCGTTTTTATCAAGAATAAGGCGAGGCAAATCGGCTAACAAATTTTTTTCTTCTACAATAACAGTTTCTGGAAAACACCCCAACCAAGACAGGAACTGTTCCTCAGACGGAGCCATGCTTAAAAACTCTTTGAGTTGTCTAAAAGCACGAAATTGCGATTTTTCATCAGGCCAGTTCGAGTCTTCGATCGTATCTACAATACGACACAGCAAATAGGCTAAAGCCACTCTTTCTTTTTCAGGTGACGGCAGTTGCAGAATACAAAAGCTAAAACTGCGACTAACCGCCTCAAGATGTACTTGGTAAAAAGAAAGCGGTTGCATGTGGTTAAAGCACACAGTCTTTAATATCTGCTGTCCTTACAGATATTGGTTGCTTTAAAGCCTCATTTTTCCAATAAAGGCTGGATATAAACAAATAATGAAATCCCAACTCCAAATCATTGTTCAACAATTCATCACTATATAAAACAAATTGCGCAAGATTGGAAAATTTACTGCGGTGCGTACTTGTAGATGGTTCCTTTTGGATCATCTTGTTAACCATGTCATTAAATGTTGCTTGTAGCAGATGAGGCACTGCAACATTTCCATCGAACACACGGTGGTCAATACTCATGCAAACTGGGACCATATCTTGAACCTCAAATTGTTTGCTCTGATTGTTCCACAACTGCTTGCGCTCAACTTTAGTCAAAGTAAATTTCGCTGTCTCATTGGGAAGCAATGGCGCATCGGCTGTCTCATATCCCCAATGACCAATATTACTTAAGCTAATTGCTGGTCTGGCAAAATGCGGTCGCGCATAAGCATCCCCATCATTTAAAGTCATGAATGCTTTGTCACCAAAATCTGCGAGATAAGGATGTTCCGTTTTTAATTCCTCAGATTTTTTACAACAATAAACTATAATTTCCATGGCACATTTAATACGATCAGACAACTCTTTAAGAGTTAGGGTATGACAATCTTTAAATTCTATCTGAGCCA
>JBIODT010000137.1:0-6088 GCA_044445305.1 Legionellales bacterium
AATGCTACCTTTGCAAAAATAGGTTTAATCAATTTGAGTTAGTTAAACATAGGAGTGCTTTTAATGGCTAATATGATCCACCCTCATCCGCCCTGTCGGGCACCTTCTCCCGCCGGTGGGAGAAGGGTCTCCGTCACTAGTATCATTAACGACCGTCCATCGCTCAAAGATGGATGCAAGATGAGATGTCACCAGACCGAAGCAGTGAAACGTTGTACTAGTTAGCTACTAATACTCTTGTCCAAACGCCAACAGGAATAACCATGCCAGAAACTACCATTTACTTAAAAAACTACCAAGCACCTGCATTCACTATCGATACGGTGGATTTGGTTTTTGATTTATTTGATGATCATGCCTTGGTGACGGCGACACTTAAATTAATACGCCAACATGAAGGTGCCTTGCATTTATTGGGTGATGACTTGGAGCTGATAAGCCTGCACTGCAATGGCCTCGAATTAGCGCCTCAGGCTTACACAGTGCAACCCGACAATCTCATTATAGAATCTTGCCCAGATGAGCTGACGCTGGTTATAGTCACGCGTATTCGTCCGCAAGACAACACGCAATTGTCCGGACTGTATCGTTCCAACCATTTGTTTTGTACACAGTGTGAAGCGGAAGGGTTTCGGCGCATTACCTATTTTCTAGACCGGCCTGATGTCTTGGCAAAGTACACGACCAAGGTGATTGCAGATAAAAAACAGTATCCTATTTTATTGTCTAATGGCAATTTAATGGACTCAGGTTTAAGCGTAGAGGGGCGTCATTGGGTACTTTGGCAAGATCCCTTTAAAAAACCGTCCTATTTATTCGCATTGGTTGCTGGTGATTTGGCCTGTGTGCGTGATGAGTTTGTTACCTGCTCCGGGCGTGTCGTTGATTTACGTATTTATGTTGAGCCAGGCAATGAAAACAAATGTGCTCATGCCATGGAATCCTTGAAAAAATGCATGCGCTGGGATGAAGAAGTTTATGGTCGTGAGTACGACCTGGACATTTTTATGATAGTGGCCGTGAGTGATTTTAATATGGGTGCTATGGAAAATAAAGGGCTCAATATTTTTAATTCCAAATACATTTTAGCGCGGCCTGATACTGCAACCGATCAAGATTTTGCTGCTATTGAGAGTGTGGTAGCGCATGAATATTTCCATAATTGGACTGGTGACAGAGTCACTTGTCGCGATTGGTTTCAATTAAGTTTAAAAGAGGGCTTGACGGTCTTTCGTGATCAAGAGTTTTCCAGAGACATGAATTCACGTGATGTGAATCGCATTCAAGATGTAAGGGTCTTGCGCAGCAGCCAATTTCCTGAAGATGCAGGAAAAATGGCGCACCCAGTACGGCCAGAATCTTATCAGCAAATAAATAATTTTTATACAGCAACCATTTATAACAAAGGTGCTGAAGTGATTCGTATGCAACATACTTTATTAGGAGCAGCGCGGTTTAGAAAAGGTATGGACTTGTATTTTCAGCGACATGATGGACAAGCAGTTACCATTGATGATTTTGTTGCAGCCATGGAAGATGCCAATGCGGTTGATTTTACCCAATTTAAACGCTGGTACAGTCAAGCAGGAACTCCTGAAGTGCAAGTGAAAAGCGAGTACGCACAAGGTGAGTTGACGCTGAGCATGCAGCAACATTGTCCACCAACGCCTGATGGTCATGATAAAAAATCCTATCACATACCCATTAAGGTTGCCTTGTTTGATGCCCAAGGTCAGATAATACCTGTGGCTACAGAGCTTCTGCAATTAACAGAAAGCGCACAGGTTTTTACTTTTGCTGGTTTAAGTGCAAAGCCGGTGGTTTCTTTATTAAGGGAATTTTCAGCGCCTGTGCAATTGAAAGATGAACTCAGTCAAGATGAATTGTTATTTTTGTTACGCTATGAAACCGATGGTTATGCCAAATGGGAGGCTGCGCAGCGCTTGGTATTGAACTGTCTGAATGACTGCTTAAAAAGGCCTGCAAGCCAGTGGCAGATACCTGAGGCTTTGACCGCTGCTTTTGCACATGTCTTGCTGGATGAGTCCATGGATATGGATTTACGTGCAGAATTGCTCACGCCGCCAGGTTTTGAGGATCTCGCAGCAACTCAGACCTTGGTTGACGTGACGGCTGTTGAGGCGGTTCGTGATTTTTATCGCCGTCAACTGGGTTTAAGTTTGTATACGCCAGCACTTGCTCTTTATAAGCAATTGTGGGCAGCAGAAGATCACAGCATGCAAGCCCAAGCCTATGCGCGCAGAAAATTACGTAATGTGTGTTTGTCGCTGTTGATGAAGGCAAAAGAAACTGCCGTTATCGATCTGTGCCAACAGCAATTTGCCGCGGCACAAACAATGACTGATCAAATTGCAAGCTTTGCTTTATTGGTGAATTGTACTAACGTTGCCGTGAGTACTCAGGCCATCGATGTCTTTTATAAGCAATGGGTTCAGCATGAGCTGGTACTGGACAAATGGTTTTCCTTGCAAGCCACTTGCGACTTGCCAGGGACTCTGGCCCATGTCAAACAACTGTTAAAACATCCTGACTTTAGCATTACCAACCCGAACAAAGTTCGTGCATTAATAGGGGCGTTTTGTCTGTCTAATCAACGTCATTTCCATGCCCTTGATGGTTCAGGCTATGCCTTTTTAAACGAAGCCTTGACCACTTTAGATAAAATAAACCCCCAAATAGCGGCTCGACTTGCAACACCCTATACCCGTTGGCAACGGCTTGATAAGCCAAGGCAGCAGTTGATGCGACAACAATTAGAGCAACTGGCGGGCCTAAGCTTGTCTCGCGATTTGCGCGAAGTGGTTGATAAGAGTTTGTGAGCGTGCAGCAACGCTTTGCAGTGATAGGTAAGCCGATTGCACACAGCTTATCGCCACTAATACATCAGCACTTTGCCCAACAGACAAAGCTTGCTTTAACCTATGAAACAATCAATGGTGATGAGCAGTTCTTTGACAGGCAAGTAAGGGATTTTTTTACAGCCCAGGGTAAAGGACTGAATGTAACCTTACCTTTCAAACAAAGAGCCTTTGAACTGGCCCAACAGACTACAACCCGCTGTAAACAGGCGGGTGCTGCCAATACTTTATGGATAAAAAACCAGGAATTATGGGCTGATAACACCGATGGCATTGGTTTCATGCGTGATGTCACGCGCTATGTTGAGTTGGCGGAAAAAAGAATACTGATAGTGGGTGCCGGAGGGGCTGTGCGCGGTATTATTAGCCCTTTGCTGGATGCAAAGCCTGCCTGTTTGGTGCTGGCTAATCGCACTTTAGAGCGTGCTCGGCGCTTGCAACAAGTTTTTCCGCAGATTCGCATCAGCGAGCTCGCACAGCTAAACGAGCACTACGATGTAGTGGTTAATGCAACCTCAGCCAGTTTAGACGGTCAATTAATAAGCTTACCCGAGCAATGTTTCTTGCAAAAACCATTTTGTTACGATTTGGCTTACCAACAAGGCGGGCTAACGCCCTTTGTTCACCATGCCATCAGTATGGGTTGTGATGCAGTTGATGGTCTTGGGATGTTGGTTGAGCAGGCTGCAGAGGCTTTTTATATTTGGCATAAAATTCAGCCTGTTACAGCACCAGTACTTGATTTTTTAAGACAGAGCTAAAGCGCTTGCCAGAAATAACTTCCTATATTATTCCTGACGAAGTCCCTTCACCCGCTGGCGGGATTCCGTCAGGAATAATGCTAGAACCATGAGCTCGGCCATTTTCCAACCTTGTCACCCCTAGTGCCGTTTCCATTCGAAATCTTTAGTAGGCAGTATGGCGAGCTCAATTATTACGCAGATTTATTTAAAAAACTCAGTCACCGTCTTCTCGTCTGCTATAGTGTCTCTATAACCCAGATCCACCAATTCCTTCGTGAATTCTCTTTCAAAAAGTAAAAAACTCAATAAGTCGCCAGAGTGGTTTTTTGCGCCTAAAATATTCAATAAATACCGCAGTAAAGTTGGCATACTGTTGAAATGCTCTTGAGCAACAGTGGCCATGTCTCTACTGGGGCGTAAATGCAAGGTGGTAATCGGACGCCAAGGCGAACGGCGTTTTTTCCACATGGACAAAAGAGTGGAAATCTCGTTCATGCGGTTGACCATCTCTATGTCGCGATCAAGATTGTCCAAAAACAAACCACTCATCATATTACCCAAGATCTGCGCAAAGGCAATTTCGTCATGACGTAAGACCTCATGATCGGTGAATTCTGGCAATTGTCGGGTTCCTAAAATTAAAATCTTGTCTACCTGAAAACGTATGGCACCCCGTAAAGGCGAAACAAGCCCGATACTGCCGTCACCGTAGTGCAACTCATCCAGCGTGACTGGCGGGAAGAAAAGTGGCAACGCACTTGAAGCCAATATATGCTCTGCATTGATAACCACGCGCTGGCTCCTGTGTCGCGGGTAATTCCAGTCCTCAAATTGGGGTATTATATGATTATAAAAAGACACTGTTTGGTGGGATTCATAACAATTACTGAGTATTTCAAAAGTTTCTAGATGACCTAACTGGATGTTATTTTCAATTTTTGAAAAATCAATGGTTTCAGTAATAAATTGCTGCAGCGGCGATGTATCCAGCAAGTGGCCTGATTGGCGTTGCTTAATGATGAGCGTACTTAAATTACGCATGACTGATTTGCCCAGTTGGTAATTGCTCGCTTTGTAGATGTCTTCACAGTGTATTTCATTCCAAATAGAATCCAGTTTATCAATGGCCTCAGGAAAATCGCCGGCATTCTCAGCCAGTACTGCCGCATTAATACTGCCCACACTGACTCCGCTTACCAAATCAAAGGGTAGTATTTTTACTTGTAAAATTTGATTAATAGCCTTCAGAACACCCGCTTGATATGCGCCTCGTGCACCACCACCTGCCAGATAAAGTGCTTTTTTAATCATGATGACTGGGTCTTATTTAATTGATTATATAAGAAAATATAGTTGAACAAGTGGGTATTTAGCAAGGAAGAAATGAATAATATCTGTCGAGATTGATTTTGACGCATGCTGTGTCTATACTTAGGCATCATGTATTAATAAGTGGCGGTAAGCATCTATGAATATACCAAATGCGTCTATTATGAATAGAAACATTTTTCTTGTAATTGAATGCTACCTGGTAACTCCAACTGATGTATTGGCCGCAAAAATTAAGGCGCTGTCTCATTCACTAACCAAAGAGGCCTATGCACAGGCAAAAATTAAATTTGCACATAAAAAAATTGGCGCTGATGAGTACGGCATTATCTTATTAGATAACATAGAAAAATCAGCAGAAAAGGCACTGCAATTTTCAACCAGACTCATTAAAAATGAACAGGTTAGTCCGAATGATCCCGCTTGTATTTTTAAAATTAGTAGCGCACAGCAGATTCAAATTAGGTCTTTGATTGGTCAATTGTTGGGTCAGCAAGGCAGTAATTACTGTCATCCAGATGGACTTATTTTTGCTTATGATGGTTATATAGAACGACGCATGAGTTCTAACTTCAGCTATTGCGAGGGTATAGAAGCTGTTGTCTATGATCATAATGCCCAGCTGTCTTTAAAAGCCAGAAGCTTACTTGCCGGTGGCCATGATGAAGCCGCTTTAATCCTTAGCAATGTGTGTAGCAACATTAACCAGGCAGCACGGTCTTTCTCAACAGCCGACAGCAGTTGCTGGTCACGGTTAAACAGTCTGTTAGCAGCAGCAAAACAAAACCCGCGGCTACTCCCTCATAGCGACGTGCAACAGATTATGGCCAACTTATTGCGTGTCACCAGTGACATAGGCTTGGCACCTTTAGCCAGTATTAGAGGTTCATTTTGGCACCATCCTAATACCAACAGTGAAAATACCTTGGATGGGCTTACAACAGATTTAAATCCTCAAAAAAAGTAGTTGCCTATGAGTGCGATTTAAAGTGCTACTTTTTTGCTTGGCGTAGCCTTGATGCAGCGCTAGCGTAATCAAGGTTTACATCCAGCGCATAAGAAATACCTTGATTACGCTAGCGCTACATCAAGGCTACGCCAATCACGAAAATCGTACTTTAGAGCCCAAGCCAAGGA
>JBIODT010000138.1:0-5960 GCA_044445305.1 Legionellales bacterium
GGTCCATATATGCTTCGTGGCCTCGCAATGACGGGCTCTATTGGTTGATTGCGTTTTTCAGTTTTGTGCTGACTTATGGGCAATGATATGTCCTTCCAATTAGCCTTAAGTTTCTATTAACAAAAGATGCTAACTAAGATAATTAGGTTCTCTTATAAAGAGGAGAGGCTAATTGGAAGGACAAGCCGCGAGGCGTAGAGTGAGCAGTTACAGATCAATAACGATAACGCTCTGACTTATAAGGCCCATTGACATTAACGCCAAGATAATGGGCCTGCTCGTCAGTTAACTGTGTTAATTTAGCGCCAATTCGACCTAAATGCAGCCGCGCAACTTTTTCATCCAGAAGCTTAGGCAGTACATACACTTGGTTTGCATATTTAGATGAATTTTCAAACAACTCCATTTGCGCCAACACTTGGTTACTAAAAGATGCTGACATCACAAAACTAGGATGGCCTGTTGCACATCCTAAATTAACCAGACGCCCTTCAGCTAACACAATAATACGTTTACCATCAGGAAAAATAACGTGATCAACCTGAGGTTTAATATTTTCCCATTGGTATTGTCTTAAACTCTTAATATCAATTTCCGAATCAAAATGACCAATATTACACAATATGGCTTGATGTCTCATACGCTGCATATGTTCATGGGTAACAACATGTAAATTACCTGTTGCAGTAACCACGATATCAACTTGCTCCGCGACTTCATCCAGTGTAACCACTCTGTAGCCTTCCATTGCTGCTTGTAATGCGCAGATGGGATCGATTTCAGCGATTAATACTGATGCGCCTTGACCACGTAAAGCTTGTGCGCACCCTTTGCCGACATCACCATAACCTAAAATCAAAGCAACCTTGCCTGCGATCATGACATCAGTGGCGCGCTTTAACCCGTCTAACAATGACTCACGACATCCATAAAGATTATCAAATTTGGATTTAGTAACCGCATCATTTACATTGATTGCAGGCATCTGCAACTGTCCTTGCTTGGCCATTTCATACAAACGTGCAACACCGGTAGTCGTTTCTTCGGAAACACCTTTTAAATCAGATAAGAGCTGTGGGTATTGTTGATGAATAATTTGCGTCAAGTCACCACCATCATCCAACAATAAATTTGGAGTCCAGCCGTTAGGGCCACTTAGTGTTTGCGCAACACACCACCAATATTCTTCTTCAGTTTCACCTTTCCAGGCAAATACAGGAATACCTGTTGCAGCAACAGCTGCAGCAGCGTGATCTTGAGTAGAAAATATATTACAAGAGGACCAGCGCACTTCCGCACCCAAAGCAACCAAAGTTTCAATGAGCACTGCAGTTTGAATGGTCATGTGCAAACAACCCGCGATACGAGCCCCTTTTAAAGGCTTAGAACCGCCAAATTCAGTCCGTAACGCCATTAAGCCTGGCATTTCAGTCTCTGCTATAGCTATCTCTTTGCGTCCCCAAGTCGACAAGGACAGATCAGCTATTTTATAATCGTGAACGGTATTGATTTTTACTGCTGCATCCTTGCTTAGTGCCATTTTAATATCCTTATCCAAACTCCAATTACAATGCTTTGCGTAGCGCATCAACTTTATTTAAACGTTCCCAGGGAAAACAATCTCTTCCATAATGACCATACGTTGCAGTCTTTCGATAAATTGGACGCAACAGGTCATGGTGATCAATAATCCCTTGCGGGGTTAAATCAAAATTGTTATGAATTAATTCAATAAATTCCTTGTTGCTTAAACGACCTGTACCAAAAGTCTCAACAAAAATAGACGTAGGCTCTGCAATGCCAATTGCATAAGATACTTGAATTTCACACTTATCAGCCAAACCAGCTGCGACAATATTCTTAGCGACATGCCTTGCTGCATATGCTGCGGATCTATCTACTTTAGATGGATCTTTTCCAGAAAAACAACCGCCACCATGTCGGGCCATACCGCCGTAGGTATCAACAATAATTTTACGTCCCGTTAAACCACAATCACCTAATGGGCCACCGATTACAAAACGTCCAGTAGGATTAATAAAATAACGTGTTTTAGCAGTTAACCATTCAGCAGGCAGTATGGGTCTAATAATTTCTTCACGTACCGCTTCAATAAGATCACTGTATGCTATATCTGGGGCATGTTGCGTAGAAAACACTACCGTGTCTACTTCTACAGGCATACCTTGATCATACTTGATGGTTAACTGACATTTAGCATCAGGTCTTAACCATGGTAATTTAGACGATTTACGCAAACTGGCTTGTTGCTCCATCAGGCGATGCGCATAAGCAATCGGGGCTGGCATAAAGACATCTGTTTCACGGCTGGCATAACCAAACATTAAGCCTTGGTCACCGGCACCTAATATTTTTGTTTTTTGATTATCAACACCTTGAGCGATATCAGGAGATTGTTTTCCTATGGCTGAAAGTACAGCACAGGATTCATAATCAAAACCCATTTGCGAGCTGTTGTAGCCTATGTCTTTAATCACCTGACGGGTAATGTCTTCCACATCAACCCAAGCCTTAGTGGTTATTTCGCCACCAACCAGTACCATACCGGTTTTTACAAATACTTCACAAGCAACCCTGGAAGAAGGATCTTGCATTAAAATCGCATCCAAAATCGCATCGGAAATTTGGTCCGCTATTTTATCGGGATGTCCTTCAGAGACTGACTCTGAGGTAAAAACATAACCATCATTCATACTTTACTCACTTAGACTGGGATTTTGACATTAATGTTATAAATTCATTAAAGATCAGCGCGATATCATGAGGTCCAGGGCTTGCCTCTGGATGCCCTTGAAAACCAAAGACCGGTTTATTTCTATGTTTGATACCCTGTAGGCTGCTGTCAAACAAGGAACGATGTGTTACTTGCAAGCATTCTGGCAGACTCGCTTCATCAACAGCGAAACCATGATTTTGACTGGTAATAAATACCCGTTTTTTACCTTCAGTTTCAATGACCGGATGATTAGCGCCATGATGACCAAATTTCATTTTTTTTGTAGTGCCACCACAGGCTAATGCCAAAATTTGAAAACCCAAACAAATGCCAAACACGGGAATATCATGCTTTAAAAATTCTTGTGTTGCCGCAATGGCATAGGTACAAGCTTGTGGGTCACCTGGACCATTAGATAAAAAGATACCGTTGGGATTCATTGCTAAAACCTCGGCCGCCGGAGTGGTTGCAGGCACTATGGTTAAATGACAACCTTTATCATACAACAAGCGTAAAATATTGTGCTTAACCCCAAAATCATAAGCCACCACATGAAATTGAAGCGATTGAGACCCATGGCCCGCCCACTGACCCTCGCCTTCATGCCAACGCTCAGAGGTTTGTCTAGAAACTTCTATAGCCAAATCAACGCCCTGTAGCCCAGCAAAAGACTTTGCTTTTTCTAAAACACGTTCAGGCTCGGATACTTCCGTGCTAATGCAGGCACCCATAGCACCATACTCACGCAGTCTTAAAGTTAAATCACGGGTATCTATGCCAGCAATAGCAACAACGCCATGTTTTTTAAGCCAATCAGGTAGTGATTGTTCTGCACGATAATTGCTGTGCAAAATGGCACTGTCACGCATCACCAATCCTGCAGCCCAAACTTTATTCGACTCCATATCCTCTAACGTACATCCAGTATTGC
This sequence comes from Legionellales bacterium, assembly GCA_044445305.1. Classification (GTDB taxonomy): domain Bacteria; phylum Pseudomonadota; class Gammaproteobacteria; order Legionellales; family Legionellaceae; genus Legionella. The sequence continues at coordinate 3,669 of JBIODT010000138.1, forward strand.
CCACATGTGCGCTGGTTAAAGTAATAATTTGTCTTGTATAGGATGGGTCTGTAAGCATTTCCTGATAGCCGGTCATGGAAGTATTGAATACCAACTCACCAACACAGTTACCCGTAGCCCCGACTGAAATTCCCTCATAAATAGTGCCATCAGCTAGCACCAAAATTGCTGGCATATTACTCATGAGATTTACTCAATATGATTCAACCTATAAAAATGTTGCAATTGTAACTGAGGATCGTGCCTGAAACAACTTTATAGAAAAAAGTGGGTGTGATTCAAAGTGCAGTCAGCTCAACTCGCGCTGGAAAAAATAGGTTTAATTAAGACAGAAAAGAGCACATCTTAAAATAAGGATGTGCTCATTGACGACGGGTACTTTAATTATTCCTCATGACAACTTTTAGCTTTTTCTTCCCATTTTGCTTTAACTTCTTTCATTTTCTGTTGCAGTTCCATTTTTTGTTGTGGATTAAGAACAGCCGCAATTTGATTTTGTGCAGCAATTTTTGCTTTCATCATATCGCCAATCAATTTGGTCTTTTTATCAATCAAGCTGTCAACTGCTGATTGATCCATAGTGGCTGATTCGGCTTGTTGATTAAGCTGGTTACTCAAATCATGCATTTGACTTGCATCCATTTTCATAGTTGATTTGAGTTGTTCTAAAATAGGTTTGATTTTAGTTTTTTGACTGTCATCCAGTTTTAATGACTCAACCATGTTTTTCATTCTTTCGCCACACGCCCCTGTGTGAGCTAAAATAACGGGGCTTAGTACTAATGCACATGTAAATGCTGCGGTTTGTATGATTTTTTTGTACATGATACTTTCCTTAGTTTTAGTTTGAATCACTTTAGAGTATAGATGCATTTCTAAAATTTGGGGGATTACAAGCAAAAAAAATAATTGGTTTCTTAATGTACGCACCTACGCGCGGTCACAATCTGCGGTTTTATTTAGGACTTTGAGCAAGACTACATGCGTCTTTTTGCATGCACTCTTGCTCAAATAGAATCAAAACTTCATGTCTTCAAAAAATTTCTTTACGCAATCAAACCAGGAGCTTGATCGTGGAGAATGGTTCGTTTTGGCGCTTTCTAGAGACTCTTGTAGTTTATTTAATAGATCTTTTTGTTCACGTGACAAATTTACCGGTATTTCTACAGTAACTTTGCACAATAAATCACCTTGCGCATAGCCCCGCACTGACTTCATGCCCTTAGATCGCAAACGAAATACTTTACCTGTTTGTGTTTCAGCAGGTATCTTTAAAGTCACACGTCCTTCAAGTGTTGGCACTTCTATGGCCCCACCTAAAGCGGCCACTGCAAAACTAATAGGAACTTCGCAATGCAGATCATTGTCTTGTCGCTCAAAAATAGTATGCTTTTTTAAATTAACTTGAACATAAAGATCGCCTGAGCCACCACCATGCGTCCCAGCCTCACCTTCCCCGCTTAACCTAACTCTATCACCATTATCAACACCTGCAGGGATTTTAACTGTTAGTTTTTTACTCTCACGCACCCGCCCCTGCCCGTGGCAACTGGTACATGGATCGGAAATTATTTTTCCTTCACCATGACAACTGGGACAGGTTTGTTGAATAGAAAAAAAGCCTTGTTGAATTCTAACTTGTCCTATGCCATTACAGGTTTCACATGATTTAGGCTTGGTTCCTTTCTTAGCGCCCGAGCCTTCGCAAGTAGTACAGTTACCATGTCGTGGTACTGTTATTTCAATTTCTTTACCTAAGGCTGCTTCTTCAAGGGTTAATTGAACGTTAAATTGCAAATCAGAGCCACGCTGGCCATGTGATTGCCGACCGGCACCGCGGCCACCAGAAAAAATATTTTCAAAAATATCTTCAAAAACCTCACCAAAACCACCAAAGCCACCCTGACCACCCCCTCTAGAGGCATCGACGCCAGCATGACCATGCTGATTGTACATCGATCGTTTTTGAGGGTCCGACAAAATAGCGTAGGCATTTTGAATTTCTTTAAATTTTTCTTCGGAAGTAGAATCATCGGGATTGCGATCAGGATGGTATTTCATCGCTAATTTACGATATGCTTTTTTAATTTCAACATCGCTGGCACTTCGACTGACTTCTAAAAGTTCATAATAATCCCGCTGACTCATAACTACTCACAATTTTATAAATTAGAATCGTATGATTAGGCCTTGGCCCAACCTATAATCCATAAAAAAACAGGGTGAATTTAGCATCGCCCTTCCAAATAACTATACTGCGCGCTAAAACAATGCGTCATTGCGAGGCTACGA
>JBIODT010000139.1:0-5874 GCA_044445305.1 Legionellales bacterium
AGTGAAACGTTGTACTGGTTTTAATAGATTGATTGTTGAATTATAAAATAAATACTAAGTGTTGCAATAGGGTGAAATTACCCTAGTGCTACACGAAGTTGTACTGCGGAGGCCATCAAACGAATACTTGGCCATTTATTGTGCTTGATCGCTACGAAATGATACAACTGTTTAGATCTAAGCCTTCACTTGATGGGCTGGGGTTTGAAGATGTATGTGATAACGGTGATGAGCGAGAAAAAAATGTAGCGGGGTTGGGCAGCGCAGGCATGGGATCAATAGCGATGGGGGCAATAATCTCCAGTCCGCTGCCAGCTACTCCAGCTTCGTGGGGTGCTGCTGCCGGCGCTGCAGCAGCTGGTCCTCCTTCGGCGGAGCAGGATTCATCTACGCTATCCATAACCAAAAGAACATTCAGTGGCTTGTCTTCTGCTTGGGCAGCACTGCAAACCGCAGTTGCTTGCGTTTTTTCTGCTGTTGGAAGAGGGTGCATTGAAAGCAATACTCGAAGCGCTTCTACATCGCGCGTTCTTACTTTCGATAATATGGACATTGCCTTCCAGTCGGTACCAATCCAATCTTTTTGGTCTAGTGCATCATAGCCTGATAGTATTATTCCTTTAGAAACAGCCCCATATTCACGATAACTCATTGGTCGCACCCAATTATCCCCCCGTTCAAGATCAGCAGGATCACCCTGCACAGAAGTCCACCAATAATGTGTACGACTGTACATGCCCTGTAAAATAAGCTTGCGTGTTAATGTTCCTTCACCAAACAATGGGTTCTTCCAGAAGGCAAATTCCTTACGGCAATATTCTTGGGCCGCATGAGCGGGAAGCTCATGTTGTATGAACCGAATGTCATGGCACCATTTTGATCTGAAATTTTGAGCCTCCGTGCCATCTGCCAGATCGATAAAATTTTTCAGTGCGTCCAACAGCGGTTGAAAATTGAAATGGGACTCCAGTATCCATTGATCATATTTATGGTAACGTATCCCTTGCGTTACCACTTCGTTAAATTGGGCTAATAATGTGAGCTGAAGCGCTGCTGCCGCTGCATTATTTAAAGGTGAATGTGCTGCATCGTGCAAGCAACCAAGCATCATCCGCCACATGTGCCAATCTTTGGCCCAAACAGCATATTGAAACGCAGATATGTTGAAAAAAACACGACCTGAGTAATCGTGAACATTTCCTCGCTCGATTAAACAGCCAAGGTGTGCAGGAGATTTTTGTAGAAATGCTTTTGCTTGTACTTCTTCACCTCGAGCAGTATGGAATAATAATGTGGACAACCGTTCAGGGCTCTGAAAATTTGGGTGTGTCAATGTGAATTTAAGATTAGCGACATCACACAGCCTGGTTGCATGTAGAACGACCATTGCTTCCCAATCTGCATAACCATATTCTGATAAAATAGGTGGAAATGAAGAGTCATGTTTTAAATCCATAAGATCACAGTCGTGTTTATCACTAATTAGGTTTCGAACCAGCATGTTCTTACGCACTCTCGCAATCGCATTATTTTCAAAGCGAGTTACCCTGTACTCACAGGCTGCTTTTGACTTATCATGCCCATGAAGTCCCAAAAAGTAATATCGTTCCTTAGACAATCGGTAATACTCTTGAATCACATGGACTGGCAGATTAACCAGTTGTTGACAAAACAGGTTTAGATAATGTTTTCGCTCAGGTCCGCCACAAGAAGCATGCCCCTTAAGCATATTAATCCAAGGTCCAAAATCAAAGTGATTTTCGGTAACTGTGAGATGATTGGCTGTGTAAGAAAGGCCTTGAGTGATGACCTCTTGATACTGTGCTAATAATTCTATTCGTATTGTTTCGGTTGCTGCTTGGCTTGGCCCACCTTGTCCTGCCGCGTTGCGTAGGCTATCCACAATCATCTGTAGTGCCTGTCCGTCTAGTGCCCACAGCGCATATTGAAAAGCTGAAATATTAAAAAATTGTCGTCCTGCTCGATCTTGAATGGTGCCTCGGGCTACAAAATAACTAAGGTGCTGGGGCGTTAAGGATGCAACAGCGTTAAGCTGCTTTGGCCTCATGAAATCGCCCCACGCCACATCATCTAATAGATTCAGAAGCATGGGGGTCTGGTACAGTTGGTACAGGGCTAGGCTAGTGCGCTTTAAAGAATATCCATCATCAGGGGTCAAGAATTCATAAAGTATTTTATCACACAGGTCTTTAGGAATAGAATCAAGCAGCCAAATACCCTGTGTAGAGGGACGAAACAAAGGCAGTTCTAAAGCAGGGGCTTGATCTAAATCATAATGGTCTTGTTGTGCGCGCATTTACTGCTCCAATCAAATCATAGTGCATTTTATTGGAGCAGTAACAAGGTATCAATACGGTAAAATCACCCTATAAGACGGCGGTTGAATGAATGCAGACCGCACGCAGTATAGGGTGATTTTACTGTATTGATGTCCATAATAAAAACAACTAGAGTGGCATATTACTGCAAAAATGCATCTTAAGAGGTGGCTATGTTTCAAAAAATGTTGGAGGTGATTAGAAAAAATGATCCCTCTATAATCGGGGTGGACTTGTCTGGTATTAGGCTAGAAGTAGATGAGTGGGAATGGAAGCACAAAAACCCGGGCAAGGAAATTCCGCCTTCTGTATTTGGAGAAGCAGTTACTGCTTTAAAAACAAACCCTTACATTCAGATACTGAATTTACAACATACCAATATCGAAAATGTAGGTCTTATTGCTGAGCTTGCCCAAATGCCCAGTCTTAGGACCTTAAATCTCAATTGGGATTTTTGTGAGTTGAAACATAATTTGGATGCCGGGGTCTTAACTGCTTTTTCTCATTGTAAAACGCTTCATACCTTACAATTACGCTCCAGTTTGTCTTTTCGTACTTTAGAAGAGCAAAAAACAACGATGAAGGCCTTGGCGGATTTGCCATTAAGAGAGCTGGATATAAGCTGGAACAGTTTAAGAGATCATGACATTCAGGTTTTTGTTGAAAACAATCGCACAGTGGTTAAGTTGAACATTAATACCAACTACATTACTGACCATAGCGCAAGGATCTTAGCAAAGCACCCAGCGCTTCAAGAACTTGATGTGTATAATAATCGTGGTCTCAGGGATGCTGGTGCCTGTGAATTTGCAAAAAATGATCGTTTAATTAAACTCGACATCAGTGATTGTGCGATTTACGCTCCTGGTGCAATCGCATTATCAAAAAGTTCATCACTACGGGTATTGGATCTCAGCAGTAATCTTTTAGATAACTCTGTGGCAGGTGCTTTCGCACAAAACAAAACACTGCAATCATTGAATATCATGCATACAGGAATTACCACCGCTGGTGCCATTCGTTTAGCCTGTAGTTTAACGCTGAAGGAGCTTGTTATGTTCTGGGCTGACGCAGGGGTTATTGGGCGTTCAGCTATACAATTGAACCCCTATTTAAAACGTTATGATAGAAGTAAGTATGATCTGGGAACTGATATTCAATCAGTGCATATAGGGTACAATTTTGATGCCGGATCCTTGGGCAGAGGGAATTTCCTGCTGGATCATCATCACCATGCAGCAACGGCACAATGGCTGTATCAACCTATTGCAGCACAAGCCATTTTGACAGCAGAAAAAGAAGAGCAAACGGTAACTGAGCCTGTTGTTCCAGGGGAACAAAGACCTACTGTTGTTGCCTCGGCTGCAGCATCTGCATCACAAGCTGTTGTTCCAGAAATAGCACCTACCCCCCGTGAATTGGGAGCTGGTAGGCAAACATTGTTATTTTTTCGCCTTGGCCCACCAGGAGGAGCAGCATTGCCATATGATGTTGATGTTGATGAAGATACGACTGCAAAAGCATCAGTTCTGTTTGGTTAGTTGGTAGCATTATAAACGAAACAACGTGTAGGAAGAGGCTAGTACAACGTTTCACTGATTCGTCATCTTGCATCTGTCTTTGAACGATGAAAGGTTCTAGTGAAGGAGAACCTTCTCCAGCTGGCTAGCTACTCTGTGGACACCTATCTGTATAACTTACAATGTGGATCATTATGCCAAAATATTACACCTCTGTTTATACTGTTAGTAGATACAACACCAGTTACATAAATGCCATTTCTGTCAATAAAAAAGATATGGCAATAACCAAGATAAACAGCTATAAACCAGAACTAGCTCAGCCTTGCAGCGAACTACGCGTCCTGATTGATCGCTTTTTAAACAAACAATTTACCATTGAAGTCCGATCTATTAATGAAGCGTCAAGCGCTGGCTTATTGCCAAAATTAGAAGGCGTTGATTTTTTTGCTTTAACAAGAACAGATGCCGTACAAGCGAAGAAAATATTAGCCCCCTTACGCAAAGAGTTAGATGATATCATGTGGGCACTTTTTGCTGACTATTCAATAGAAGGTCAAGTAATCAAGCTGACCAAGAGGGGTAAAAACTTTAGTCAAATCGAAGCGTTATTATTCTTAAATGAAATGCAACAAAAATGGACTATTGAAGGCGCCATGCATTTCACTCAGCTCAATAAAATTTTGTTCCGATACAATGGGAAGAGTCACCTTTTAACTTATGGAGAAAAGCCAAATAGCCTACGAAGCATGCCACATATAATATTTGATGTAGATGATGGTTTCGTTACTAAAAATTTAGAAATACATAATGCACTACAACCTTATTTCAATGCCTGGAAAAGAAACGACTATCAAGGACCTGTTATACCTGATGCCTATTCTGGCTTCCATACATTAAATCCTGTGGTTACTTTAACTTTAGAAGACAATACACCCTTTAAATCAGAACCAGGCAGACAAAATATCTGCGTGTCTTTATGTGGATTTTTTGGAAAGGTATTTCTTTCTAGTACTGAGTTGACCACAAGTCCAAGCCTTAGACCACAAACCTAATGACTCCAGTTAATAAATTTTAAAATTTGCATGACAGGGTCCAAGCATAATTATGGCGTAATTTGTGATTGTTGATGGCAAGAGACAATCAGTTAAGACAGGTCACGGAGAGAGCATTGTGGATGAGATTGAAAAGATTGCTTCCATCCCATCCCCAGAACAAGGATCACCAAAATCTTTTTAAGGGCGTGTTGGCTAAAAGAGGTAATGATGCGGCGGTGAACTTTTTTAACATTCCTGGGTTATTTTTGCAAAACATAAGTTCCTGGTGCTGGTGGTAATGATGCACTAATAGTGGGTGCTGGGACACGTCGTTTGTTGGAATGAGTTACCAACCACTCATGCCAGGCAAGCCACCAGGAGCCGCCCACTTCATGTGCATCTTTTAGCCAATTCTCGGGTCCTAAATAAGGCGTACCGTGTTTGCGTTCTTTGATTCGATAGGAACGTCCAGGGTGGCCTGGTTCGCTAACCACCAGGACTAACTCCAGCTGTTATCTTGGCAAGGTTTGCTTGATATATTTTATCGATTAACTGAAAAATATTCTGGGCCTCAGTTGCGCCTGTGGTTGGAATCTCAGTTTGGTTTGTGTCTAATGATAAGGGCAATTTTTTTGCGGTTTTGGATTTGCGTGTTTCTTGTTTGGTGACTGCATAATCCATATCCTTGGAAACTCAGTATAACTTTGAGCTTAGCATATACATTTTATTTTTTCGATAGGCATCTATACTTCATATTGTGCATGAAATATTGTAAACAATAAGGAGTTAAAAAATGATGGAAAATAAACGGGTTGCGTTAATTACGGGTGGTATCGGTGATATTGGTACAGCCATTGCTAAGCGTCTGGATAAATTGTACGACAAAATTGTAGCTCTTGATGTCGCATCCCCTGAGGCATGTCATGACTGGTTAAAAGAACTCGAACATAAAGACTTTCACCATATTGAATATCGCCA
>JBIODT010000140.1:0-5858 GCA_044445305.1 Legionellales bacterium
CCTTAATGCAAATTATTTCAGGGATAGTGCTCGATAAATATGACTTACGAGTCCCAGCATTTCTAGCAATTTTTATGATAGCAATTGGCTTATTTGGATTTACCTATGCAACCGCATTATGGTCCATGTGTTGTTGTAGAATCTTAATGGGTATTGGTTGCTCATTTGCAACGACCCTGTACATGAAGTCAGCAACTATTTGGACCTCAGCAAAAACATTTGCATTTATTAGTTCTCTTCTGGCTACAGCCACCATGCTTGGGGCTGCAGTGGGCTCAGCACCAGTTGCAGTCTTGTTTCATTACGTGGGTTGGAAAAATGGCCTCATCACAATTGCTTATCTAGGCTTTATCTTGTCAGTATTAGCCATTATTTTTGTTACTAAAAAAAGACAAGATACAATAAAAACCATGGCTTCCCTCTCGCTTATAAAACAAGTTATTTTTAACCGTCATAATATTTGGTTGTTGTTTTATAGTGGCCTTACTTTTTCACCCATAATTATTATTGGTGGGCTTTGGGGGGTGCCGTTTCTAGAACTGAAATTTAGTACATCAGCAAGTGAAGTGGCCAAACTTATTTCAATCATGTTTATAGGACATGCTATTGGCTCACCTGTTTGGGCATTAGTCTCTATGGCTTTAGGTAATAAAAAGCAAATCATGATTTTTGCAAACATTATCTCTATTATCAGCTTGTCCCTAATTATTTTCGCTAACACTACTTATTTCAGTGCAGAACTACTATTTTTCACCTTTGGTTTTTGTGTTGGTGTCTTTATGTTGAGTTTTGATTTATGTAGACAAATCAATGGGGTTGCCATTATAGGTTTTGCTGTGGCATATATTAATTCGGGTGAAGGGATTGTTGGTAGTATTCTAGAGCCTGGCATCGGATTGGTTCTCGATTTAATTAATCCAACTAATACGACTCATTTTTCACTGTCTAGTTACCAATATGGATTATCCGTTTTGCCTTTGTGCTATCTTGTATCAACCTTTATTATTTACAAACTGCCATTTAAGCATGAAACAGAAGTTAATATGGATACTATCGCTAAAACTCGCCCCATAATTGAAGGTATATAAGAATGAGCACTCAAGCACCAAAGCCAATACGAGCCCACATAGATTATCTGCCATTGATACAACTTGTTTTGGCCATGATAATTTGGGGAACACTAGGACTTTTTGTTTTGAAATCAGGATTGACGTCTATTGACGTTGCATTTTTCCGATGTTTCATTGGCGCCATTATATTGGCACCTTATTGTTGGTACAAAGGTTATTTTTCATCTAAATGTTTATCAATGAACAAGGTAACGCTGATTATGATTGGTGGCGTATTAGTGGTTTTAAATTGGATTTTATTATTTGAGTCATTTAGATATGCATCTATTACCTTGGGTAATGTTTCTTATTATCTACAACCAGTATTTTTATTGGTGTTAGGGCGTTTTTTCTTTAAGGAACGTATTCCGGCGATTAAATATTTTTTTGTATTCATTACCTTAATAGGGGTTGTATTAACAATCAATGTCTCTGCAGACATGCTTTCCTTTAATAACCATGAGCTCTTTGGTATTGCTTGTGCCTTAATAGCCGGATTTTTTTATAGTTTAGCCACTGTTATAGCAAAAAAAGCTGCAGCTATCCCTGCTCCTATGATTACATTAATACAGCTGTTTATCGGTACGATACTATTAGCGCCAATTGCAAAAGTAACAACTATCAATCTAACATGGCAGACGTTTGCATACATTATGTCCTTAGGCATTATTCATACTGTGCTTGCTTTTATCTTATATTATCAGGCGGTTGCCAAGCTACCTACCGATCGTATTGCAGTCATTAGTTATGTTGACCCGATTGCCGCTATTTTTACTGATGTGTTCTTTTTTAGTCGAAGCTTATTGCCGATTCAAATTATTGGTATTGCAGTAACCTTATTAGGTAGCTATTTTGTCATTAGCACCTCAAATATCAAAAAATTATTTTCAAATGGTGTTAAATTTCGGATTCCTGCTCATGTAGAGTCTAAACACAAAACCCCTAGGCCTAACCTAACTTAGGATTGCACCCGAAATAACAATAGATAGCATAGGAAGATCGAGTCTATCGAAACAACACATCAGACTTCCATACAAAAAATAGCCCCACCATTTTTTGTATGGAGAGCAGAATGGCTAAGACAGTACCATTAATTCACCACAAAGATCCGTCTCCATGAGCCGCTTAATTTGCGGCACTTCCAAATCCTTACTCAACAAATACAACAACTTACAATGCGCAGCCTCCGGGGTCATGTCATGGCCACTAATCAGTCCAGCTTTTTTTAAAGTATAACCAGTGGCGTATTGACTCATTTCCACCCGCCCTTGTTGGCATTGTGTGCAATTGACAATAATGACACCACGAGCGCAAGCGTCACTTAATAAATCCAAAAATTGCGCGTCGCTATTTTGTGCGTTGCCCGCACCGTAAGTTTCTAAGATTAATCCACGTAAAGGTTGGTTTAAAATATAAGCCAGCACATCACTGGCAAACCCAGGAAACAATCTAAAATTAGCAATAAAGTGTGCGGTGATGGTTTGTAACTGAAAAGCATCTTGGGGCGGTTTTTGTAACAAGCCTTGATGCAGCTCTATATTGATGCCGATAGTGGCCAAATGCGGGTAATTTGGCGAATCAAAGGCATTAAATCCCTGTGCACTGACTTTTTGCGTTCGGTTGCCACGCAACAAATGCTGATTAAAATAAACGCACACCTCATTAATGGGTTGATGGGCACACAACCATAAAGAAGTGATGACATTGTCCATGGCATCATTGCGTATTTCAGACAACGGAATTTGAGAACCGGTGATGATGACGGGTTTGGCCAAATGTTCCAGCATAAACGATAAGGCAGATGCGGTATAAGCCATGGTATCCGTACCATGAAAAACAACAAAGCCATCAAAATGTGCGTATTCATGAGCAATGTCGCTGGCTATTCTGTTCCAATCGTTAACGGTCATGTTGGAGGAATCGAGTAAGGGTTGGTACTCTTTAATCACATAATCAGGCATGTCTGGGTGCTGGAGTGAGGGTATTTTTTCTAAAGCCGATTGCACATAACCGGCAACAGGCTCATAACCACAAGCACTTTTTACACTACTGATGGTGCCACCAGTATTAATGATTAAAATACGTTTTTTCATTCTTTGTCCAAAGTCCACCACTTCAGTTATAATACTTTTTTATCATTTCGGACACAATCCTAAGTTCAGGCATCTTATGACCACCAACAAACAACCCAATTCAAGCATAGCCTTGAATAAAAAAGCAGGCTTTGATTATTTCATTGAAACTAAATATGAAGCGGGACTTGTACTTGAAGGCTGGGAAGTCAAAAGTTTGCGAGCAGGTAAAATCAATCTGTCTGATGCACATGTGATAATCAAATATGGCGAGGCTTTTTTATTAGGCGCACAAATTCAACCGTTGCCCACTGCCTCCACGCATTCCATTCCAGACTCGACTCGGACGCGTAAATTATTATTAAATAAAAAAGAGCTCAATCACTTAATTGGCAGTGTTGAGCGCCAAGGCTATACCATAGTCCCTCTGTCTTTGTATTGGAAAAAAAACAAGATTAAAGTAAGCATTGCTTTGGCCAAAGGAAAAAAAGAGCATGACAAACGAGAAACAACTAAAAACCGCGAATGGCAACGAGATCATTCACGCCTGATGAAAAATAAATAATGACCGCGCGTAGTATAAAATAAGGGGCAACTGATGCACAAAGACCAAATCGTACCTAATTTTGAATTTACTGCTACCAACCATTTACAAGCACATCTCAACGATTACAGGGGTAAAACACTGGTACTTTATTTTTATCCTAGAGATGCAACACCTGGCTGCACCACTGAGGGACAGGACTTTAGAGACGCGTACTCTAAATTTACAGCACTCAATGCCGAAGTATTTGGCATTTCTCGTGACAGTTTAAAATCACATGAACTGTTTAAATCCAAGCAAAATTTTCCTTTTGAATTGATCAGTGACAGTGAAGAGCACTTATGCCAGTTATTTGACGTGATTAAGATGAAATCCATGTACGGAAAACAAGTGCGGGGTATTGAACGCAGCACTTTTATAATTGACAATAAAGGCGTATTAATACAGGAATGGCGCAAAGTACGTGTGAGCGGCCATGTAGACGAAGTCTTAGAGGCTTTGAACATAACTGCATGAACGCGCTTCTCAACTTGCATAAGGATTTTTGTATGCCTCTTTATCCACAACAAGGATCGTCAATATGAATAAAAACAGCAATAAATTGTTTGTGCTTGATACCAATATTTTAATGCACGATCCCTCGGCCATTTATCATTTTGAAGAACATGATGTTTACTTGCCTATGGTGGTTCTGGAGGAATTAGACAACCACAAAACCGGCACCTCAGAGTTGGCACGAAACGTGCGACAAACCAACCGCATGTTGGTCGGCTTAATGAGTAATGCCGGCCACGATCAAATTGTTTTAGGGCTGCCCATACCCAGTTTTGCTAAGTTTAACCATTCCAACTGTAGTGGCAGACTTTTTTTCCAAACCGATGAATTTGATCACCTCCTACCCTCTTCATTGCCCGGGCATAAAGTGGATAACACCATTCTTGCAACCGCATTGGGACTACAAAAAAAATTCCATGGTACAAAACAAGTCATCATTGTTTCAAAAGACATCAACTTACGCATCAAGGCAGGCATCTTAGACATTGCTGCTGAAGATTATTACAGTGATCAGGTACTGGATGATGTTGACCTTCTGCATAGGGGCTTACACCTATTAGATAATAATTTCTGGGATACCCATGCCAAAGACATGAACTCATGGCAAGAAAACAACAAAACATTTTATCGCGTTGCCGGCCCCCTGGTAAGCCAATGGAACCCCAACGACGGCATCTGTACTGAAGACAACGAGTTTCAAGCTTTGGTAAAAAAAATCGATGGCGACAGCGCCATGGTCCAACTCGTACGTGATTTCACACAACCCAAGCACGCAATATGGGGTATTAATGCCAGAAATCGTGAGCAAAATTTTTCCCTAAACATGCTGCTGGATCCGGATATTGATTTTGTGACTTTACAAGGCTCAGCCGGCACGGGCAAAACCTTATTAACCATTGCGGCAGGTTTATCCCAGGTACTGGATCAAAACCGCTACAATGAAATTCTCATGACACGCGTGACCATTCCTGTAGGCGAAGACATTGGTTTTTTACCAGGCACCGAAGAAGAAAAAATGACGCCCTGGATGGGCGCTTTGATGGACAACCTGGAAGTGCTGCAAGGCGCGCAAGTTGGCGGCAGTTTTGGACGCAATGCCACGCAAGATCTGTTACAAAATAAAATTAAAATCCGCTCCTTAAACTTCATGCGTGGACGTACCTTTTTAAACCGCTACATCATCATCGATGAAGCCCAAAATTTAACTTCCAAGCAAATAAAAACCTTGGTCACCCGCGCAGGGCCTGGCAGTAAAATCATTTGCCTTGGGGACATCAAACAAATAGACACCCCCTATTTAACTGAAACCACATCGGGGCTAACCTTTGCAGTCGATAGGTTTAAGAGCTGGGAGCACAGTGCTCACATGACTTTAACCCGCGGAGAGCGCTCAAGACTCGCATTTTATGCAGCAGAACATTTATAACCTATCGCGGGGTAAAATCAGGACTGTAGCCTTGATGCAGCACAGCGTAATCAAGGTTTCCATGCTCCATTTAAAGGGTTAAAACCTTGATTACGCTGCGCTGCATCAAGGCTACAGTCCTGGTTTTGCACGGCATACAACCAGGCTTTATA
>JBIODT010000141.1:0-5818 GCA_044445305.1 Legionellales bacterium
ACAGGTTAATGCTACCTTTGCAAAATACGTTTAATCAATTTGAGTTAGTTAAACATAGGAGTGCTTTCAATGGCTAATAGGATCCACCCTCATCCGCCCTGTCGGGCCCCTTCTCCCGCCGGCGGGAGAAGGGTCTCCGTCACTAGAATCATTAACGACCATCCATCCATCGCTCAAAGATGGATGGAAGATGAGGTCACCAGACAGAATTAGTGCAACGTTGTACTAGCATAATTTATCTAATATATTGAATTTTTATCAAGCTGATGCTAGGGTTCGCTTGGAGTACTGGACTTCGGACAGCACTGCATGAGATTTTTCTCATGTGGGACTGCCCTGACTATATAATTAAGGGGACGTGTGTGAAATTTATAAATATTTTGACGGCAGGAGCATTGGCTACATCTTTAATATCATCCGTGGTTACAGCAGCAGATGTTGCGCCACCTGTTTCTGATGTACAAAAAAAAGAAATGGAAAAAGTAATTCATGATTACTTGGTTAGTAATCCTGAAGTGCTCTTAGAAGCATCACAAGCACTACAACAAAAGCAACAAAAAAACATGCAGCAACAAGCGCAATCTGCTATTTCTGAAAATGCAGGGTCATTGTTTCAAGGTAAATTGGCTGTTGCAGGCAATCCCAAAGGAAATATAACCGTAGTTGAATTTTTTGATTATCAATGCATTCATTGCAAAAAAATGGTTCCTGCAATTGATAATCTGGTTAAGAAAGACAGTAGTTTGCGTATTGTTTATAAAGAATTCCCTATTTTCGGTAAAAGCTCAGAAGTTGCTTCAAAAGCGGCTTTAGCTGCAGGCATGCAAGGTAAATACCAGGTTATGCATGATGCCCTACTCAAAATTGACAAGCGATTGGACGATAAAATCGTTATGGATTCCGCCAAATCCCTAGGCTTGGATATGCAAAAGCTGAAGAAAGACATGGACAGCAAAGAAGTCTCTGAGATCTTGGATGCAAACCGTCAATTGGCCGAAAAATTACACCTGATGGGGACACCAGCCTTTGTGGTTGCGGCTACTCCAGATGGCCAGTATAAAGCGGGTGGCGTAGAACCTTCTTTTGTACCAGGTGCTGCAAGCGAAGAGTCCTTACAAGAGTTAATTAAGAAAGCTGCTGGTAATTAATGATCGGTTGACCATTCATACGCCTACGTCCCGCGGCTTGTCCGCGGGATCCAGATTGAGATTTATATGATAAAACCAACAACTTTTCAGGATATTATCCTAACCCTGCAGCACTATTGGGCCGAACAAGGTTGTATTATTTTACAGCCGTTGGATATGGAGGTTGGTGCTGGTACGTTTCATCCCGCTACCTTTTTGCGTGCAATAGGTCCAGAACCTTGGTTTGCAGCTTATGTGCAACCATCAAGAAGACCCACAGACGGCCGCTATGGAGAAAATCCAAATCGCACCCAGCATTATTATCAGTTTCAAGTGGTATTAAAGCCATCACCACTGGACATACAGGATAAATATCTGGATTCACTACGGGTCTTAGGTATTGATCCTTTAGCTGATGATTTGCGCTTTGTTGAAGACAATTGGGAATCTCCTACCTTGGGTGCCTGGGGATTGGGTTGGGAAGTATGGCAAAACGGTATGGAAATATCGCAGTTTACTTATTTTCAACAGGTAGGCGGGTTAGTTTGTAAACCAGTTACTGGCGAATTAACCTATGGTTTGGAACGGATTGCGTTGTCCGTCCTGGGTGTTGATAACTTTTTTGATTTGCCATGGGGTAAAACACCCAATGGTATTGTAACTTATGGGGATGTTTTTCATCAAAATGAAGTGGAAATGTCTGCTTATAATTTTGAACAAGCCAATGTGGCTCAGTTGATGAAGCAATTTGATTATTACGAAGAAGAAGCGCAAAAATTAATCGAATTACAGCTCCCTCTGCCTGCTTATGAAATGGTAATGAAAGCGTCGCACACCTTTAATTTATTAGACGCACGCAAGGCCATATCGGTTACTGAGAGGCAGCGGTTTATTTTACGGGTAAGACAATTGTCAAGGGCAGTTGCTCAGGCTTATTATCAAGCGCGTGAAGCTTTAGGCTTTCCTATGCAAAAGGTATGTGATGAACGATGATTTGGTTTTTGAATTAGGTTGTGAGGAGCTTCCTTCAGGTGCTGTTTGGTCCTTGGCTGATGCCTTTGCTACTTTATTGTTAGCAGCACTGGATAAAGCGCAATTGAGTTATGGTTTGGTTAAGCGGTATGCTACCCCAAGACGTATTGCCATTGTGATTCGTGAGCTGCAAGCAGAGCAGGCGCAACAAAGCACTGTCCGTCGCGGTCCCGCGGCACTGGCCGCTTATGATAAAGAGGGTTTACCAACTAATGCCTTATTGGGCTTTGCCAAATCATGTGGCGTGAATGTCAGCCAACTTACAAGAATACAGACTGACAAAGGCGATTGGATGGTCTATGAATCGCAGACTCAGGGAACAAAGACTAAGGATTTATTACCTGGTTTAATAAGTCAGTCTTTAGCCTCACTGGCTGTTGCTAAGCCCATGCGCTGGGGCAGTAGTGATGTGGAATTTGCCAGGCCAGTTCATTGGGCTGTATTGCTCTATGGCAGTGCAGTGATTGAACACGACCTTTTAGGTGTTAAAACCAGCAATCAAAGCAGGGGACATCGTTTCCACCACCCGCAAGCATTTAATATTATCTCAGCACAGCATTATGAGTCACAACTGCATGAAGCTTTTGTGGTGGCTGACTTTGACAGCAGGCGGCAGATAATTAAGGAACAAGTAGAACAATTGGCTGCATCCTATCAGGCTGTTGCCGTGATGCCTGACAAGCTAATTGATGAGGTGACCTCAATAGTAGAGTGGCCTCAAGCACTGATTGTTAGTTTTGAAGCGGAATTTCTTGAGGTGCCTGCAGAAGCTTTGATTGCTTCCATGCAAGCGCATCAAAAGTGTTTTGCTTTAAAGGACAAGCAAGGGAAGTTATTGCCTTATTTTATTACGGTTGCAAATATAGCAAGCATTAACCCACAACAGGTTGTTTTAGGTAATGAAAAGGTCATGCGTGCACGATTAAGTGATGCTGCTTTCTTCTTTAGACAAGATAAAAAACAAGCCTTAAGCCAGCATATTCCAGCAACTAAACAGGTTGTTTTTCAAGTAAAACTGGGCAGCTTGCATGACAAAACAGTGCGCGTAAGTGCTTTAATGTCTTATTTGAGTCAAGCATTGCAACTGTCACCGCAACAAGCACAGCGGGCTGCTTTGCTGAGCAAATGCGATTTATTAACCGGCATGGTCGGTGAGTTTCCTGAGCTACAAGGATTAATGGGTTATTATTATGCCCTACATGACGGTGAAGATCTCGCCGTTGCACAGGCGATAAATGAGCATTATATGCCTCGATTTGCTGCGGATGCTCTGCCTGAGTCTGATTTAGGATGGGCTTTATCACTGGCTGATAGAATTGATACTTTAGTGGGTATATTTGCTATAGGTGGGAAGCCTTCTGGCGTAAAAGATCCTTTTAAACTTCGTCGTCATGCTTTAGCGGTGGTTCGTTTATTAATTGCTACTCCGGCCGCGGTCAATCTCACTGTATTAATTGATAAGGCTATAGCCAGTTATGGTGATTTGGTCGTTACAGATAAGGCTTTACTTCTTGAGCTAAAACCGTTTATTTTGGAGCGGTTACCATCTTATTACCAAAGCCTGGGTGTGGCTGCAGAATTAGTCCAAGCGGTTCGTGCGCGCCAAGATGAGTGGCTGTATGATTTGGATAAACGCTTAACTGCCTTACAGGTATTCGTGACCTTGCCTGAAGCTGCTTCGCTTTCAGCCGCCTGCAAGCGGGTAAGCAACTTATTAAGTCATGCAGGATTTACTGATACTGCTGTTGAAATTAATGAAGATTTATTAGAAGAGGGTGCTGAGCACTTTTTATACCTGTGTATTAATAACATGATGCAGGTGGTTGATCCTTTGTATGCTTCCGCAGAATACGGAGCGTTGCTTAAACAACTGGCGAGTCTGAAACAACCTGTAGATGCGTTTTTTGATAAGGTTCTGGTTATGGTTGATGATGAGGCTGTAAAAATGAACAGGTTAGCACTGATGTCTCGTTTACAGACTTTATTACAAGGGGTTGCTGATATTTCTCTGTTACCGTTCAGGGCTTGAATCAATGACAAACCGTCAGGCGTTTAAATTAATTTTATTAGATAGAGATGGGGTGATTAATCGTGACTCTACTAATTATATTAAGAGCGTTGATGAATTTATTTTAATTCCAGAAAGTCTCTTGGCCATTGCCCGATTGACTGCTTCTGGTTATACAATTGGTGTGGCAACGAATCAATCTGGCGTTTCTAGAGGATATTATACTGAGGAAGAATTAGTAGCAATACATAATAAGATGTTGCAAATGGTTCGATCTGTAGGTGGGCAAATTGAGGCTATTGAATATTGCACGCATTTGCCAACGGATAACTGCTCTTGTCGAAAGCCACAGCCAGGCATGCTTAATGCCTTGGCCCAGCGGTTTGATTGCTCCTTGCACAACGTTCCTTTTGTCGGTGATAGATTATCCGATGTTCAGGCTGCTCTTGCCGTTGGTGCAAAACCGATTATGGTGTTGTCGTCTATGACCGATCTCATTGAATTACAAGCCTATCCCCACGTACCTGTTTACAATTCTCTAGCAGAATATGTTGATAAGTTATTGTTGCAATCATGATTGTATTCTCTGCTGTAGGTTATGATGTTGAAGCATCGCGGGACAAAGCGCAATTACTCGCCCTTAAATTAAATTACACCCTAGAGAAGGACGCAAATGTTTGTTTGTTTGTCTCAGCAGATAAATTGGCTTTAAAAATGTGCCAGTTCTCTCTCCTGTCGGCTGATTTTACTGCGAGCACTTGGCAAAAAAGAAAAGCAGAAGGAAAAAAGCAGGGTTTAATTCGTGCTTGCAAACCGACTCGTGGCTTAAAAATTATTGATGCAACAGCGGGCTGGGGCAGGGATGCTGCTATTTTGGCCAGTTTTGGTGCTGAAGTATTGATGATAGAGCGTCATCCTGCGATGGCTGCTTTACTTGATGATGCACTGTTGCATCAAAGTGAAAAAGACAAACAACTCATGCACCTGTCCTTATTTGCCGGGGATACGCTTTCTTTTTTAAGTCAGTTGCGAGATGCAGACTGCCCTGATGTTATTTACATCGATCCCATGCATCCCGAACGCACCAAGTCCGCTTTAGTTAAAAAAGACATGCAGGCCTTGCAGCAAATTATTGGTGCGGATGATGACGCTTTGGCATTAATTAAATGTGCCATTACAAAAGCAAAACAAAAAGTTGTGGTGAAATGGCCACAAAAAATCAAATCCTTACTGGCTGCAAATGCAAGTATTGAAGGTAAAACAGTGCGATTTGATATTTATACTGCGCGCGGTCTTAGCATCACATCTTCCCGCCTTGCCGAGTAGATTTTATTGAAAAAAGGCTCAATGTAACGCGACTACAGCTGCGCTTTTTTTCAATTTTTGATTTTGCACCTATACTGCGTGCAGATCACAATCTGCGGTTTTTAGTTGGCTTTGTATACAGTTTGAACCCGTTCGTGGTGAGTCGCCTATATATTGCATATAAAATATAGCCAAAAGAACAGCTTTTTGTCTATTTTAAATAGATAGTTAATTCAATAGGTTAAAAAGCTGTTCTTCGGAAGGAGGCGCATTCGCTGATCCTGCAAATAGCAGTGAACTTTACTGCGCCGTCTCGAACCATTCACGACGTATGTCAACCTAGAAC
>JBIODT010000142.1:0-5681 GCA_044445305.1 Legionellales bacterium
AATCATTAATCATTAATCATTAATCATTAACGACCTTCCATCGCTTAAACCTAAACGCAATCTGAGCGTCACCAGACAGAATCAGTAGAACGTTGTACTAAGGCCTGTCGTCAATTCGCCAGAATTGTGTACCCTATCCTAAACCAGATACCCAACCTCCAATAAGAATTCATTGGTTGGTAGATGGGCGTGAGTAATGGTGGTAGTGCCATCCTGGAGTGGGGTTTTTCCTAAGGACGCCTTACCTAATTGTGACCAACGGTAATTGAGTCCTAGTCGAACGTGTTGGGTCAACTCCATATCGACACCCAATCCGAGGGAATAAGAAAATACACTGGTTTTAGTGTTGGCAAAGGGTTGCGTCATGGGTGCATCAGCCGAGGATATGGGCAGCTCATGGTAGCCATAAGCCCGATTAAAGGATTCCCCTAATGCCCCAACAACATAAGGATGGTACTTGGTTTTTACTGTAATGAGCAGCTTGCTTTCGGCCAACACGCGACGATTTTCTATACGGTACTGATACGTTAAGTTATTATAGAGCGGATCCGAGAATTGATAAACATTGCCCCTCACGTTGAAGGCATGGGTTTGAAAGTAACGAATCCCATATTGCCAGCCCCATAGTGAAGATAGTTTTGATTCAGCTCCTAAAAACAACCCACCTACTGCTTGAGTATTACTCTTGTGAATACCGGTGTACGTGTTGGTGAAGGGCGTTAGCATCAAAATCGTTGTATTGCGATAAATGCTGGTCTGATCAACACCAACGCTCGCAGTCATCAGCGGTCGAATATTGGCATGAGCAATGAAAGGGCATAGCATGGGAATAATAAGCAGAGTGATACATTTTTTCATTTGTTATTCCTTGATGTTATTGTGCCAACGGTCGTCTAACTGCCCACACATGGTCTAAATAAAAGCATTGAGTTAGCATTCGATAATCCGGCCCCTGATAGTGGCTGTCGGTGATTACAGGTTGACCAATGATGGGCTGCCATTGTCCATTACTATTACAAATATCATCGGGCGCAATTTGACTGGGCTTTACCTGGCCTGCTCCTGTGCCAATAGTTAAACCAGTCCACATGATAACGTGCGTAACCGCAGGTGTGCTTTCATCTGCAGTTAGTGATCCTGCGATGTAGAGTAAGTCGCCAGGTTGTAAATGGGCTGTTAATTCAGCAATGGTGACGGCATGCGGGTCGTAATGGCCTGCACTGTCTATGGTGGAGATATAGGGATTTGTGGGTGTGTAACAAGTGCTACTTGGTCCATCGGTAGTTCCATCCTTACACACCAGGTATCCAGACGTTGTGCCTGCGTGGTATTCAGCCCCCCCATTATTGGGGCCATCAGAACTGGTTGGATCGGTTTGTCCAGCTTGTTCAGGTATACCAGAATCAAACTGGATTCCCAAAGCAAAGTCGTACAGCCATGCGGTATAATTGCTGCAATCAAAGCCATACCACATGGCGCCGTTGTTAACCCAATTGCTTGCTGTTTCCGAACCACTTCCAGAGTAATTCCATCGGGCCTGCTGATTGTAATACGCGGTATTTGGAGCCAGGTCGACAACGGGATTACAATAACCGCCATTAGGCGCACCGTAAATATTACCCCGTTGAGAGAGCGGGGTTTGAAAGTCCGGGACATGATGCTGACAGTAATTTAATTTTTGACTGATCCAGAAGTCTGCGGCTGCTAACAGTCGTTGTTGTTGCCAAGATGTGCCTTGCTGCTGCGCGCAGGCGGTGGCGAAGGCAGTCGGTGTAAACAGGGTACGCGCAGGTCCCCAACCAATGCCATCATAGGGTGGTGGTCCGTCGAAAGCTTGAGATAATTCCGCATTAAAATTAGAGGTATTGGCTTCGCATGAGTTAGACGCAGGGATTAAACCGACTGCTAACTGCTCGCCGCTAAATGGCTGACTACAATAGACCGGCTGTGTGCTTGAGTAACACATTACCGGCCCGCTGCTCACCGAGTTATTAATGGCTAATTTTATTAAACAACTTTTTCCCGCAGTTAATGTTAAGGGTGAAGAACAATAATCAGGACCTAAGGGCCCGTAAGGCACCTGGGTAACGCCGGAGGGTAAATTGGTTAATCCAATTCCGGCCAAGGTTCTATTACTATTATTGGTCACTTGGTAAATGGCAGTTCCAGTTTGCCCTGTCATCAATTGAGGCTGAGGAGCCACTCTTGGTGTGACTAAAAAAATGTGTGTATTAGCACTTAGACTGGCTGTGCTATACAGCATGTGACTAATAAGCAAGGTAGTGAGTTTTTTCATCTGTTATTCCTTTAACTGATGTACGCCAAAATAATGAGCCAGGCTAAATCATAACATGACGGGAGTAGGACGCAATAAGTTGATCCAGGACCAGCGCACGGGCAAACGCATCTAAATTTGCACCAGAGTTAGTCAGATAGTCTCGCAGAGGTTATATACCTTCCACGGATGGGTTTTCAGGTTTTATGCGATTGATTTTTCCGTTCATGCCGTCTCGCAATAGAGTAGACTATTACTCGCTTTTAAAGACGGCATGAACGGAAAAATCAATGCGCCTAAAATCCCGAAAACCCATCCGTGAAAGGTATATCAAAATCGGGTATATGCTCGCTAATGCAACAGGTTCCGCCAACGCTTATAGTATTTTCTTCTCCAGATTCAACTAAGATGATGCCAGAAGTATCACAAAAATACCCTTGCTCAACTCGCAAAGGTTTTTTAGAGCCCAAATAGGTAGAAATAGCTCCTGCAGCCATTCCACAAAGAGGGTCTTCAAGATATCCATAAAGTGGCGCAAACTCTCTGGTATGAATCTGGTTACTTGGATCTAACGTTTTTTGTGTGAATATTGAAATGCCTGTTACTTTTAAGGAACGACAAACTTCACTGTAATTTTGCTGAGTGGGTTTAAGATGTCGTAAATCATCGAAGGACTTCACTTCTATGATTAATTCACGATCATCAAAGATTTTAATAATACCAGGCATACCGACAAGTTGAGACGGCGAAAGCGTTAAAAATGATAAAACATTTGCATTGAGTTCAGATCGGGAAATAAGCTGATAACCAGGAATATCAATAAAAATATTATCCTCTCGTATACGAGATACTAAAATTGTATGCTTAGTTTCAATATGAATGATTTCTTTTAAAATTTTATCTTCTGTCTTCATGACACCTAATGCTGCAATGGTTGCATGCACGCACATTCCCACTTCTGTATTTGGAGTAAACCATCGAAAATGAAAATCAGCCTTTGCTGAAGGCAAAATAAATACTGTCTCAGACGCTCCCACAAACGTAGCGATACATTGCATGTCTACATCAGACAAAGATTCTGCACAGGTTACAACACCGGCAAGGTTGCCTTGTGAACGCTCATTAGAAAAAGACTTTACTTGATATAAATCAGGCATTTTTCTTGATCCTTAAAGATAAGGAACGTGACCGGAATAAATCGGTGACATTTCTACTTTGCTCCAACAGGTTGGGTTGCGTCTTTTGGCAACCCAACCTGTTAAAAATTAGGCCAAATTAGCATAAGCCAAAACCAACCATTTTACACCATGCTCGCTAAATTTAACTTGCACCCGAGTGTGTGCGCCGCTGCCTTCTATGGCTAAAACCACACCTTGCCCAAATTTTGCATGCACCACATTTTTGCCCATGGGCATTCCTGCGTGTTCGGCTACAGGCATACGCTTCATCTGGTCACGTCCTGGCGGTTGGAAGTGTGCTTTCACACGCACTTCATCAAGCAAGCCTTTGGGCAGCTCACGTAAAAATCTAGAAGGTCGGTGGTACTCCTCTCGACCATATAAGCGCCTTACTTCAGCGTAGGACAACACCAGTTTCTTCATTGCCCGCGTCATGCCGACATAACACAAGCGCCGTTCCTCTTCCAAACGAGCAGGATCCTCCAAAGATTGCTTGCCTGGAAAGACACCTTCTTCCATACCCACCAAAAAGACATAAGGAAACTCAAGCCCTTTGGCGGCATGCAAAGTCATCAAGTGAACACAGCGCTCATTTTCTTCCGCCTGCAGCTCGCCCGCTTCTAAAGAGGCATGCGCAAGGAAAGCGTGCACCAAGGGCAGTTCATCATCAACATCTTGCTCATAACGAAATTGTTTGCCGGCGTTAATTAATTCTTGCAAATTATCAATTTTTGATTCGGATTTATCGCCTTTAATTTTACTGAAATGTGCGTAGAGGCCACTGTCTTGAACAAGCACACTCAATTGCTCATCCAGTTCCAAGTGCGCTGTTTTAATTTGCAAGCCATCAATCAAGCCTATAAATCCCGCCAAAGCTTGTCCTGCCCGTTGCGTCATTGAACCGGATTGCAACAAGATTTTACTTGCATGCCAGAAGGAACATTGCTCTGCTTTGGCATAGGCTCGCAACTCATCCAAGGTCTTTTCGCCAATGCCACGAGTAGGAAAATTGACCACCCTATCAAAGGCGGTATCATCATTTACATTGACTAATAAACGCAAATAAGCGAGTGCATCTTTAATTTCCGCCCTATCAAAAAAGCGCATGCCACCATAAATTCTATAAGCAATCCCTGCTCTCAATAAAGCCTCTTCTAAAACCCTGGACTGGGCATTAGAACGATACAAAATGGCTACTTCATCAGCGCTGCCACCCTGACTTAGTTCTTTGGTAATAGACTCACTAACAAAACGCGCCTCTTCCAGCTCGTTAAAAGCACTGAATACAGCAATTTTTTCACCGGCACCTCCATCCGTCCACAACTCTTTACCCATACGGGAACTGTTGTTAGTGATTAAAGCATTAGCAGCGTCCAAGATGGTTGCTGTTGATCGGTAGTTTTGCTCAAGTCTGATTATTTGCGTGTTCTTGAAGTCCTTAGAAAATTGTTGGATATTCTCTACCTTAGCACCACGCCATCCATAGATAGATTGATCATCATCACCAACAGCCAATACAGCAGCATGTTCACCGGCCAAAAGACGTATCCAAGCATATTGAACGGTATTTGTATCCTGAAACTCATCCACCAATATTGCCTGAAAACGCCGTCGGTACAGATCTAAAACCGCCACATTATCACGTAGCAATTCATGAGTTCTCAATAACAATTCTGCAAAATCAATCACACCCGCAGTTTGACAGGCCTGTTCATAAGCACGGTATAACGCAACCAATGTTTTAGTTGGTCCATAGCTTAAAGCATGCACATGATTCGGCCGTAACCCTTCATCCTTTTTAGTATTAATAAATGATTGTACTTGTTTAACTGGCCATTGCTCCAAATCAAGATTTAATGAAGCAATAACACGCTTGATAACCCGCGCTTGATCATCAGAATCAAGAATATGAAATTGCTCAGGGAGCTTCGCCTCCTGATAATGACGACGCAACAATCGATGACACAAGCCATGGAAAGTACCAACCCATAATCCTGATACTGGGGTGGAAAGCATGCTGGTTAAACGTGCTCTCATTTCACCTGCAGCTTTATTAGTGAAAGTTACTGCTAAAATGGCATGAGGTGAAAGCTGCTGCTCTTCAATTAGCCAAGCAATGCGGCTTACTAAAACCCGCGTTTTACCACTGCCTGCACCTGCTAAAATAAGCGTATTGCCAATAGGTGAGGTGACTGCTTCACGTTGCCGTTCATTGAGCCCTTTAAGTA
>JBIODT010000143.1:0-5641 GCA_044445305.1 Legionellales bacterium
GTCCCGCGGCTTTGTCCGCGGGACGTAGGCGCTGGTGTGAGACAAATCTGTTCATTAAATGGCTTTAAATTGAGGACACGCCGTAAATTACCTATTAAACAATGTTGGCTATTTAAAACAAACAAATCATAGGCCAAATGTAGATAAGCCAAAGCGCTACCATTTTATTGGCATGTTTCTATAGGATTTTCAGGATCAATAGTTGTAAATCGACCTTCTGTGCACCACCTCACTACAATGTGACGTTCACTTATTGGTTTCGACAACTCATGGTCAAACCAATCATTACCTAACGTGGTTTTCAGAAGAAAATGAAGATTGCTGATCAGCGTTAGCTATTAAGTCACTTATCCATATTGATTTTCTGATAGCCATAATAATATCAGCCAAGGTTAACTCGTCTTTTTTGTCATACCATGATAAGGTTTTTGGCACCTGAATTTTTTTGTTTCATGCATTTTAACGCCAACCAGGAACAATATTGATGGCAGTACCAAAAGTAGTGGCGTTGTTCGTAGCTTGAAATAGAGCCCTGCTATGAGGGTTCAACACTCTGTTGTTAGTTTTTGTCAACAGGGACTACCCTGGGTCTGAGCATCAGACAGGACAAGGAGTATAAATGAAAAGGAACGATGTTTTACCCGCGTTATTAACAAGCTTTTTAACTGGCACTGCATTTGCTGGTGCTATGGGACCGGTAACCCAATCGTCTAATTGGAGCTGGGTGAGCACACTAAGCGCTGGACCGGTTTGGGAGCAAGCTGGTAAAACCCAATCTTTTTATCTGACGCCTGAAATAGAAAAGACTTATGCGGCACATCACTCAACTAATACCTTAGTTAACGGAGAATTTTTTGTTGGGATGCAAAAAATACTGTCGAAATCCATACAGGCACAATTAGGTTTGGCTGTCGCGGCAACGAGCGATGCCTCTCTTTCTGGTTTGATCTGGGATGACGAAATCCCACGGTTTGCTAATCATAGTTATCGCTACAAAATACAACATAGCCATGTTGCGGTGAAGAGCAAAATGCTTATGGATAAAGGATATTGGTTCACGCCATGGATAAGCGGCAGTCTGGGTGTTGGTTTTAACTCTGCCCATGCCTTTCAAAATACGCCGCTTATCTATGAGGCTATCGTTAACCCCAACTTTGCATCGCACACTCAAATTGCATTCACCTATACAGTAGGTGCCGGCTTACAAAAAGCGCTAAATCAACACTGGCAGGTGGGAGTGGGTTATGAATTTGCTGATTGGGGTCAAAGCAGGCTTGGGCGCGCGGCAGAACAGACGTTAAATAACGGTTTAGAGCTTACTCATCTCTATACCAACGGTATTTTATTTAACCTCACTTACTGCTCATAAGGAT
Source organism: Legionellales bacterium (assembly GCA_044445305.1). Lineage (GTDB taxonomy): Bacteria > Pseudomonadota > Gammaproteobacteria > Legionellales > Legionellaceae > Legionella. The sequence goes on from JBIODT010000143.1 coordinate 1,374, forward strand.
ATGAAAATGAAATTAACGCAATTGATACGCAATCTCAGCGTGGGTTTAAGTTTATTCTTTGTTATCTCAACACCATATGCGGCTTTCCCATTATGGACCTTTGCGCCAAATATAAATTACCCCCCACAAATTTCGATTAATCCAAGCCAAACAGGGACAGTAGTGTATACCGTTCAAAATCAATCTTATAAAGCTAAATCGTTGGTCATGAAGCCTCTACCGGGGATTGTGCAATCATTTCCCTGTCAACTAACACCTGTTGGTCAGCCAGGAAGTAGCTGTTCGTTAATACTTGCAGTCACTGGTAATGCGCTACCAACAGGGGGTGTCCAAACTGGACCTATTCTTTGCCAGTCCAATTCGAATGGAACTCCTAATTCTAATCAGTGTTACCGACCAAGTGCCGTTGATAGTTTAAATATTACTTTAACGAATCCCTCTGTTGGAGTAACAATTTCAGTTACTCCATTTATTTTACTGATGGCAGAACATTCAACGGGAACCGTAACAGTTACTAATGACGCAAGCTCCTCTGTTCCGGCGAATAATGTGACGGCGACTATTCCTGGCGGAAGCAGTATTAGTATTCAAAGCACAACCTGTGGAAGCAGTCTTGCGATTGGTGCAAACTGTACGATTACATTTGCTTCAAATACCCAAGAAGGACCAACTATAATTCCAGTTAAAGGCGATAATACCAATACAGCCAATGTATATGCCGCAGTAACCGATCAGCCATTGATTAGCATTACTGCACCTGTTCAACAAAGCCGAATTGTCTCTACGGATGGGTTTACTGTGCTGGATTTGGAAATTACTAACGATTCAGATAGTATTTTTAATGCCAATAACATTACGGTTAGTGATAAAGCTTCCTGCCCAAATTTGTCAGTAGACGCTTCGAACTGTACGAGCGTAGCGCCAGGGGCTAGCTGTCAGTTGGCGCTTACCACAACAACGCCTTATGCGCCTTGTACCATTACTATCAGTGGTAGCAATACAGGTAATAGTCCAACGACATTAGTCGCTTTTTCGCATCTAGGTGGATTAGTATTTCAAAAAAGCGGAACTAATGGCAAGGTCGTCATTGATGCGGGATCTGAGTTTACAAGTCAATGGACTTTCCCCAATAAAGCCGATATAGCTGGTGCGATGAGCGATGATGATGGGGTTAGTAATACGAATGCCATTGCCGTTAACTCAGCTTGCACAAACCAAACTGGCAACTGTGCTGCTTACCGTTGTAGAGCTATCAGCGCAGACTGGTATTTGCCCGCAAAAAATGAACTACAAGCTGTAATTTTCGCTCTGTGTCCTGGGTCATTATATCCTTGTGCCTTCGGTGCTTTTAGTTCCACATCTTACTGGAGCTCAACTCAATGGTTTGCAGCTACTAATGCTTATTCTGTAGACGTTCCAGACGGTAATTTTGGTCCCACGGACAAGGGAAGCTCTCATCCAGTTCGTTGTATTAGGGATTTTTAAATGGATCAACGTATTGAGGATATTGTTGTAATTGTTGAAACAAAGCATCTCCAGCTCAGGAGACCAACTACAGCAGATTTATTAATATTACGCACTTCAATAGTACCGAATTTTAGCGATGACTCAATTCTTAATTTGTCATCTCGAATTTACAGCATTTTACGGACATAACCGATGGCACCTATGATGAATCATTTGACAAACAAACGCTGAGATCATTGTTTTTATAACAGGATTATACGGCCAATTATTGATATTTTTGGCCGTATAATTGAAAGATACGGCCAAAAGCAATTGAAAATTGGCCGTATATCTGTTATTATTGGCCGTATTCAAAGATGCAGGATGACTCGCGATGAAGCTCACGGACCGAAAATTAGCACTTTTAAAACAGTTAGGCCAGGAATATATGTCCATTGGCTTACAAGAACTATTGAATAAGTTACCGAGTGATTATAAAGAAAGAAGTGTAAGACGCTGGCTCGAAGAGTTGGCAGAAGAACAGCTGATAGTAAAGTCAGGGCACAAACGGGGGACTAAATATCAGATAATCAAACGGACAGATGTACAAACCACATATACGGGAAGCTGTTTTGGGGCAGAAAGTACAGACGTAATTGCTGAAGTTCGCCGACCAATCTACGAACGCCAACCAACTGCTTACATTGAATCGTGGCTTGATATATACCAGCCCAATGTTAATTTTTATATCCCTCAGAATCTAAGAAATAGTCTACATCAGGCCGGATTTCGTTCAAACAGTAAAGACCCTGCAGGGACATATGCTCAACAAATTTATAATCGACTGCTCATTGATTTATCATACAATTCATCAAGGTTGGAGGGAAACACTTACTCTTTACTGGACACTGAACGCCTGCTACTGAATGGTAAAAGCGCGGAAGGAAAGCTCGATGAGGAAAAAGTTATGATACTTAATCATAAAGAAGCCATCCGCTATTTGGTTGATAATGCCCAGCGCATTAGTGCTAGCTTTGAAAGTATCTGCACCCTTCATTACTTGCTTGCGGATGGTTTGCTAGAATCAAAATATGCAGGAAAAATTCGAGACCATAGCGTACGTATCGGTGGATCAACTTACATACCTTTTGATGATCCTAAACAATTGCTGAAACAGCTCACGCGTATTTCTGAGAAAGTCAGATTGATCCATGATCCTTTTGAACAAAGCCTATTTTTACTCGTGCATTTGAGCTATTTACAGGCGTTTGAGGATGTTAATAAAAGAACGGCTCGACTTAGTGCTAATATTCCACTCATCACTAAAAATCTTGTTCCATTATCTTTTAATGACGTTGATAGAGACGATTATACGTCTGCCATAATTGCAATATATGAATTGCAAGATGTACGTCCAATCGTTGATCTTTACGCATTTTCATACTTTCGAACCTGTGCAGCTTATGACGCCACAATACAAGCAATCGGTTTTGATGAAATTCGTGTACGCTATCGTCAACAACGTCGAGATATACTGAGGGAAATCATTGTTCGTTCTCTGGTTGGTAATCTAATGAATGCTTATATTGAAACTAAAACTAAAGAATGGGTTCCTGATGGTGATCAGGAGGCATTCATGGCTGATCTCGCAGAGGATTTAGAACACATCGATCAAAATCGTATTGCTGGCCTCGGGATCACTGCAGAGCAGTTGAAAGAGTGGCTTAAGCTGCGCGCAAATGACGTTTGTTGAATATGCCAGAGCACGCCGTTTGGGATTGGCTTTTAAACAAATTCGTAACGGTGAGTCAGTCATTGATGCGCAATTGAATGCTGGATTTGAATCCAGCAGTGGGTTTCGCGATGCATTTTTCAAAATTATGGGAGTAACACCTTCCTCCACTAAAAAACAAATTCACATTTTAAAAGCTTCCTGGCTAGATACTCCGCTTGGCTCTATGGTTGCAATTGCATCTGATGATGCCTTGTATCTTTTGGAATTTGTTGATCGCCGGGGATTAGAGCGAGAGGTTGAGCGTTTGCGGCAGCGAACCAAATCGGCCATTATACCTGGCACAAACGCTCCTTTGGTATCGATTGAGCAAGAATTAAAAGCGTGGTTTGATGGAACCTTGAAGACATTTAAAACACCTTTGTTTCTACTGGGAAGTCCTTTCCAAAAAAGCGGTTGGGAGGCATTATGCCGTTTCCCTTATGGCGAAACCCGCAGTTACCTTGAGCAGGCAGAAGCTATTGAAAGGCCATCCGCTTGTCGCGCGGTAGCTAATGCTAATGGTGCGAATCAGCTCGCCATTGTAATACCATGTCATCGGATTATTAATAGTAACGGTGAGCTAGGTGGGTATGGTGGCGGTATTGCGCGTAAACAATGGTTGATTGACCATGAAAAACAACATCTCATGAGTAAATGATAATGACCAATTTCCAAAACCAATGGGGTCAGTATTGATTGATTTATATGGAGAGTTATGCCTCGCGCTAAAGGAGGGGATCGCGAATCACGTCATTATATTGATTCTAAAATTAATTGACTCCGACCCCATAGATTCTCTGAAAGTTTTGATGGTCAGCTCAAGGGGAAAAAATTCGTAAAAAAAATATCGTAAAACTGGTTATGTATTGATCATATACTATAATTCTAGGATGAAACGAGATTCCAGGAGAAAGATCATGTCAACTAATCAAGAAGCCATCGAAAAATTTCGTGCGATACAATTAACTTCCGATCCCACGCTTCTATCGTTTATGGAAGACGAAAAAAAATTCGAAAATGAAAGGGGCTATACTCGATACTTTGATAA
>JBIODT010000144.1:0-5611 GCA_044445305.1 Legionellales bacterium
AAAAATCAATCGCATAAAACATGAAAACTCATCCATGGAAGGTATATACTATAAATACCAATCGTGAACAGCCTATTCGTGGTGGGAGCGCACACTCCCAGATCCAACAAAACGAAATTGCAGTTTAGTGCGTCATATCGAATCATGGATGGGCTGTTCACAGCCGATATAAAAGGAGTTAGTACCAATGCACCCAAATTATTATCTGCCACCTTTAGCCGTGATTTTAGCTTTAGGGCTTACAGCACCACTTAAAGCAGCAGAGCCCATGCCTTTGCAAAAAACACCCTTTGCGACATTAAAATTACAATTTCAATTGTCCCTGCCATCCAAGCTGGCGCAAAAAGCTACCGCTGCTACTAATAGCTTACAATATGTAAGCCAACACACCGACAGCAATCAAGTCACCCACATTCGCATGCAACAACTCTATGCCGGATTTCCTGTTTTTGGTGGTTATGCCATTATACACAGTAAAAATACTGCCAAGTCACTGGCTACAGCTCATACAGATGTACAAATGAATGGCGTTGTTTATCAGGGCTTAATAGCTGAATTAGGACAACCAAAAGCTTCTTTTGTGAAAAACAGTGCAGCAGCACTCCGGCAATTTAAAAATGCCTATGCAAATAAACAAGTTAGTGACGAGCGCATATCCCCCCTGATCTATATTGATGACCAGCACAGAGCCCACTGGGCTTATAAGGTCAGTGTGTTGGTTCATAATAATGACCAGATACCCCAACGGCCGACAGCACTAATTGATGCGGAAACCTATACACCTTTTGTGCAATGGGATGATATTAAAACTGCCCTAGCCCCAGCCAATGGGGTTGGTTTTGGTGGCAACCGCAAAACAGGTGTGTATCAATTCGGTACGGAGCGGCCGTTATTACAATTAACTCGAGATGATGCCAGCTCGATATGCTTCATGGAAAACACTGATGTTAAAGTGGTAGATATGGCGCATAAATACACTGCCACCAAAAAACCCATGAAATTTCCCTGTAAAACAGATACAACCCTTGCACCCAATACCTATTTAACTGGCTATACTGCTAATGGCTATGACAAATCAAATGGTGCTGCCTCACCCACCAATGATGCACTGTATGCGGGTTATGTTATCAAACACCTATATCATGACTGGTATGGCATAGAGGCTTTAACTAATTCTGATGGTGCACCCATGCAATTGATTATGCGCGTCCATTATGGTGACGGCTATCAAAATGCCTATTGGGATGGCAAGCAAATGACCTTTGGTGATGGCGATGACATCATGTACCCTCTAGTTTCTATTGGTGTTGGCGGTCATGAAGTCAGTCATGGCTTTACTGAGCAACATTCTAATTTAGAATATTTTGGTCAACCTGGAGGTATCAATGAATCCTTCTCGGATATGGCAGCCCAAGCCTCAGAGTACTACTCTAGCGGCAAAAACAGCTGGAAAATTGGTTCAGAAATAATGAAAGAAAGCAGTGGTTATGATGCCCTGCGTTATATGGATCTACCGAGTCGAGATGGCACATCGATTGATGCCGCAGATGATTATTACGGTGGCTTGGATGTACACTATTCCAGCGGCGTATTTAATCATCTGTTTTATATATTAGCGAACCAAACTGGCTGGAATATTCGTACGGCCTTTGATGTTATGGTTAAAGCCAATATAGACTACTGGACCCCTTACTCAACTTTTGATGAAGGCGGTTGTGGTATTCTGAATGCTGCCAGAGATTTAAATTATTCTTTAGATGATGTAAAAAAATCGTTACGCCAAGTTGCCATTGACTATCCATCTTGTTTTACTGATCGTGATTAAGGGCCATGCAAGAAGCCGCGCGCAGCCTGTCTCTAATAACATACAACATACACAAAGGCTTTGGGGTGGGTGCGCGCTTTTTACTTCCAGAAATGCGCGAAGCCATTGCCAGCTTAAATCCTGATTTTGTTTTTTTACAAGAGGTACAAGGCCAACACCGACGGCGAGAAAAACGCATAGACTCCTGGCCGGATGCGCCTCAATTTGAATATATAGCCGAAAACATATGGCCACATTATATTTATGCAAAAAATGCTGTGTATCAATCAGGTCATCATGGTAATGCTATTTTAAGTAAACACCCCTTTGAGCGCTTCGAGAGTATTAACCTTTCCAATATCAACAGGGCATCTAGAGGAATAATACACACGCAGTTAAAAATAGACCAGATTACTGTGCATTTATTATGCGTCCATTTAGGACTTTTTAAAGCAGAACGTGCAGAGCAGTGTAAAGCATTAACACGGCGTATTAATGAAGTAGTACCATACAATGAGCCACTAATAATGGCAGGGGACTTCAATGACTGGCGTACCATTATTTCTAAGCCCTTGTCCGAAGATCTGGGCATTGAGGAAGCATTTGTTACCATAGAAGGTCAACACGCACGCTCGTTTCCTGCAATCAGACCAGCCTTGTGTGTGGATCGCGTCTATTTTCGCGGAATGCAAGTGAGAGAAGTAGCTTGCCTACAAGGAAAACCTTGGCGTACCTTATCTGATCACTTGCCTTTGTATGCCCGATTTGATTTAATTTAAGTTCGGACCAAGCCACATACGAAAAGACGCATGCAGCTTGGTTCAAATATCACTCCATATCAGCTTCATATTCGCCAATAGCAGCCAGGCTGTTTAAACGAGCACGCTTTAATAATGCTGCTTGCGCGTTGGCAACATTAGCCGCAACACCACCCCATATTTTTAAACAATCTTCTTGTAAAGCCCTACCAAAAGAAAAGCTTAATAACCAAGGCTGATAGCCTATGCTATTAATGGCATTTAAATTAGCAGTCGCTTGCTGTGGCGTTTGCCCGCCTGATAGAAAATTAATGGAGGGTACGGAAGCAGGTACATTGGTGCGCAATACACTAATGGTATACTCTGCAACTTCATCCGGTGTGCTCAAGGGGGTTACCGTGCTGCCAGATGTAACCATGCTGGGCTTTAAAATAATGTGATCTAAAGACACTTGATGAATAAATAAGGCATGAAATACTTCATGAAATACCATTTCACAAACTTCTGCACAATGTTCTATGCTGTGATCGCCATCGATTAAAACTTCTGGCTCAACTATAGGTACTATACCCGCTGCTTGACAAGCAGCTGCATAACGCGCCAAGTTTTCAGCGCCAGTTTTGATAGCGGTTAAACTGGGCGTATAATCAGAAACAGAGTAAACATTGCGCCATTTTGCAAATCGAGCACCCAATTTTTTAAAGTGCTGTAAACGTTCGGCTAAACCATCCAAGCCTTCAGTTACCTTTTCATTTTCTGTATTGGCCAAGTCAACCAGGCCTTTATCTACTTTAATACCAGGAACAATTCCTTTGTCAGCAAATAATGCAACAATTGGCGTTCCTTGATCATCTTTTTGGCTGAAGGTTTCTTCAAACAAAATAACACCATTGATGTATTGCTCCAAGTCAGGCGTAGTCGCTAGCAGCAGTCGATAGTCGCGGCGATTTTGCTCAGTATTTTCAGTGCCTATTGCAGCAAAGCGTTTGCCAATAGTACCATTGCTTTCATCAGCAGCTAAAATACCTTTGCCTTCTTGAAGCATTTGCTCCATGGTATTTGATAATTCTTCTTCATTCATCATGTATTTTCTCCTCACTATCGTGAAATGTATTTTTCTCGAATAATTTGCTGCACCGCAAAACTTTTATCTTGCAAGTAACTGTACGCGTCGTCGATCATACCTGGATTTCCACATAAATAAACAACATCTTGCTCAGAATTAAGATTAAGTTCAGGAAACACATGTTGTACGTAGCCATCATATTCATGATCGTATAATTCACACTCTTTATCGCGACTTAAACAAGTTCTGAACAGGACTCGTGGGTGTGTTTGTGCAAAAGCTAGAAACTCATCTGCATACAGGATGTCTTCTCTTTTTTGAACGCCTTGTAGTATAACTACTCTTAAATTAGGGTGTTGCTCCAACCGTAAACTCAGTTCTTTAAGCATGGCTCGGTATGGTGTGATGCCGGTGCTGGTGGCGACTAAAATATAGCGCCCAGGAACATCGTCCTTCAGAATCAATCGACCAAAGGGCCCATTGATTTGAATGGTATCACCAGGCTTTAGATTGAATAATAATTCACTCCCAGGCCCACCATCAACAAAACCTGCTGCAAATTCAATTTGATTGTCTTGTTTGGGCTCATTAGCGATGCTGTAGCTGCGCTTGATGCTTTTACCATCATGGTCAAGGTGTACCGTAATAAATTGGCCTGGCAGATAGTGAAACGCAGGGGCGCGTTCACAACTAAAAACGAAATGTTTTACTTTAGGCGCTATCATAAAAGAATCGACTAAAGTGATAGGAAATGTAATTACTTGCATGACGGGTATCAACTTTTGTTATAAAGTGCATAATATAGAGATAAAATTATGCATTGCAAGAGATGACAACATATAATTAACTTATGAATACTGATCTAGTTACAATATTAAGCAACTTAAGCCAGTCACTCGGACCCGTGCAGCATTTGATCACTGGGGGTGCATACCTTATGGGCTTATTTTTTGTTTTCAGTGCACTCACGAAGTTTTATAAAATGGCCAGCAGTGGCCATTCTTCCCAAGAAAAACTGATGAGCCCTATACTGTATCTTGTTATAGGCGCAGCTTTGGTTTTTTTACCTACCGCCTTACAAGTTGCGAATAATACCGTGTTTGGTGTTGGCAACGTCTTATCCTACACGCCAACAACAGGTACAACAAGCATCTATGCTTCCATGAGCCCATTAATTCATACAGCGGGAATACTTTGGTTTGTACGCGGCTGCTCCTTAATTGTTCATGCCGGTGACGCCGGAGAACACCATGGGCCTAAAGGATTAGCCTTTCTGTGTGCAGGCATCTTTGCCATGAATTTTGAAGCCACTGTGTCTTCGTTAAATTCAAGTCTCTCGTATTTTGTTAGTGCTACCATGTCCTTTAAATCCAGTGTGGGGTTTTAGAGAACACGCTAAGGTTGATGCGGCTTGTTCCACAACCCGAGCTAAGGCCTGACGACAGGCCCTAATCCTCTGCGCCACAGATCCTAAGCTTATTGGTTTTTGCAAAATCCAAAATGGATTGATATAACAGTGGACTTGATTCTTTTAACTTCGGATCCAGTAACACGCAATGAAAACCCTCACTGTTCACACTGGGTTGTAATAATGGCGAATAATGAATTCTGCTGTTTTTAAAACTTGCCAGTGAACCGCTCATGCGCTCGGCCCAATCGCTAGGGCGAAACGAGGTGCCTTGAGGCGTTACTCCTTCGATAACGATGGTTTTATTATCAGGGTCAGTCATAGATTCATTTACTTTAAGAACAGTATGACAATTATAGCATCATTTGGCTGCCACTGTAAGGCAACAGGCGCAGGCTCAAACGGTGCGTCATTGTATTTTTCAGTTTTGTGTTAACTTATGGGCAATGACCTGCCAGCACGTAGCCTTGATGCAGCGCAGCGTAATCAAGGTTTCTACTCGCCATTTTGACGTGGTCTAATGGAATTGTTAAAACCTTGATTACGCTGCGCTGCATCAAGGCTACGCGTTACGC
>JBIODT010000145.1:0-5586 GCA_044445305.1 Legionellales bacterium
GCGGGAGAAGGTGCTCCGTCACTAACATCATTAAAGACCTTCCATCGCTCAAACCTGAGCGCAATCTAAGCATCACCTGATAGAATCAGTGAAACGTTGTACTAGTTTGAGCGCGTTATTATGACTAGTACAACATTGGTTTAGTGCCACTATTATGCACTTTTTCATATCAGATGCAAAGCGACTCTTTTGGACTCTGAATAAAAATAAGGCTACAATTTTCATAGGCTACGTCGGCTAACCATTATATAGTCTCATAAGACTTCTTAATACGACCATCTTGGGATAGTAAAATAGCTATGGGCCTAGTCCCATCAAAATGGGCAAACACTATCATCAGCATCACTGTAATCGGCACTGATAAAAACATTCCCAATATACCCCATATTGAACCCCACAAACCCAAAGCCAATAAAATCACAAATGGGCTTAAATTCAATGATTTTCCCAATAATTTCGGTTCTAAAAAATTACCCACTAAAAATTGTACCGCAACAATTCCTGAGGTTACTTCTAAAAACGGCCACCAACCTTGAAATTGAATTAAAGCAAGCACCGAAGGAAAGGCGGTAGCAACTATAGCGCCTATATTAGGTATGTAATTTAGAAAAAAGATTAATAAGGCCCAAAACTCAGCAAAATCCAATCCGACCCATTTCATAATAAGCCAACTCGCAGTAGCCGTGCCCAAACTCAATAAGGTTTTAATACCCAAATAAGTCTGCGTGTCTTTCATGATGTGCGAAATAATATTGTTAACCAGATTCCTATGTTCCGGCTGCGGAAACAAGGCATCCATTTTTTGACTGAAATAATGTTGCTCAACAAAAAGAAAAACCACATACAATGAAATTAACACGGCTGAACTGGTTAAAGTTGTAAATACGCCATAGATATTGACCAACAGATTTTGAATGCTTAATCCTTTGATAATACTGTCAAAATTTGTTAAGCCTTTGATATGAAATCTTTGGTCTATCTTATTAAAGATATGCAATAAATTCTCTTGATAACGAGAAGATGCAGTAATAACATCGCTCACATTGTCGCTAATAATATCAAAAAGAATTCTTGCAAAAATAACAACCAGCAATAAAGACAAGACCATGCTGAGCCATGCGGGGAAACGCGCCCCCAGTATGGGGATGCGCTGCATGGAATTATTGATGGTATTCAACAAATGCCATACAAAAATGGCCATGACAATAGGGATTAACAATCCGCGGCCAGCAATCAATAAATAGCCGGTTATCCAAACCAATACCAAACCTGACGCAAAGGGAATAATACGATTCATTCTGGTTCACTCCTATGATTACTGATACTATCAGACTTTTACAAACAAAATAATACTGTGCTGTCCAATACTTGTGAATCTCTAGCCGGCGTCGGCCCAACGCTTGCGGCTAAATTAATAAAATGCGGCATTCATACGGTGCAAGATCTGCTCTTTCATTTACCCTATAGATACCAAGACCGAACCAGAATAACAGCCATTCAGGATTTACGTGCCAACGACTGGTGTGTGATTTCGGGACAGGTATGCAAAACTGAAATTAAATACGGCAAAAGAATGACCTTGGATTGCTATGTAGAAGATAAAACAGGAGTAATAAAACTTAGGTTTTTTCATTTTAACACGGCACAAGTTAAGGCCTTACAAAACAGCACGCTCATACATGCCTTTGGTGAAGTGCGCGAATTCAATTCTGTTTTAGAACTAATCCATCCTGAATACCAATTATTAGATAATGAAGAAGCATGCCCAGTACACGAAACCTTAACGCCTATTTATCCAAGCACCCAGGGCTTAACTCAAACTCGATTAAGACAACTGGTTAAAATTGCCCTAAAAAACTGCGAACAAGAACTCAATCAACTCGAATGGATGAGTAGCGAACAATTACTGGTCAATAATTTTCTTAACCTAAGTTGTGCCATTAAATTACTACATAACCCACCGCCTGATACATCGTTGCAAACTTTAGAAGAAGGTGAGCACCCTGCCCTTAAACGCTTGGTCTTTGATGAGTTATTGGCCCAACGATTAAGCATGCAATTTGCCAGAAAATCTCGCAACACCCTGCTTTCGCCGGCGATTCCTAGCAATACCGATCTCACAGAACGTTTTATTACCTCATTACCCTTTACACTCACCAATGCACAACAAAAAGTGGTATCTGAAGTCAATGCTGATTTAATCCAAACAAAACCCATGTTGCGATTGGTACAAGGCGATGTCGGCTCTGGCAAGACCGTTATAGCAGCACTTGCAGCACTGCAAGCCATTGCTCATGGTTATCAAGTTGCTTTTATGGCACCAACTGATTTATTAAGCGAACAGCACGCCAGCAACTTAATCAACTGGCTCGAACCTTTAGGCATTAAAGTACTAAGATTGAGCGGTAAAATGAAAATTGCCATGCGCCGAATTGCACTCGCAGCCTTGGCAGACAACAGTTGTCAATTGATTATTGGAACCCATGCACTATTTCAAGATGAAGTGGTATTTTCCAAACTGGGTTTAGTCATCATTGATGAGCAGCATCGATTTGGTGTGGCACAACGACTGCTGTTACAACAAAAAGGGCAGCAAGAACAATTAATTCCCCATCAACTGCTGATGACCGCTACCCCTATCCCCAGAACATTGGCCATGACTCACTTTGCACATCTGGATTTATCAGTACTCGATGAATTACCTCCTGGACGTACCCCTGTAGGTACCGCAGTGCTAAGCCAACAAAAGCGCGAATTAATTATCACTCGATTAGAAGAAGCCATTGCGCATGGCAAGCAAGCCTACTGGGTCTGTACCCTAATTGAAGAATCTGAAAAACTACAATGCATGGCAGCCACAGTTACCGCTCAAGCTTTGCAGGAACAACTCATCTCAGTTCGGGTTGGATTGATTCACGGACGAATGAAAGCCACGGAGAAAGAGGCAACCATGGCAGGTTTTAAATCAGGCGAAATAGACTTACTGGTTGCGACCACAGTGATAGAGGTAGGCGTTGATGTACCCAATGCAAGCCTGATGATCATAGAGAATGCTGAGCGACTGGGACTGTCACAATTGCATCAATTACGCGGAAGGGTCGGCAGGGGCACAACTCAATCTCATTGTTTACTCCTATACCAAGCACCATTGTCACATCAAGGAGCAGAACGCCTAAAAATAATGCGTGCGACTAATGATGGATTTATTATCTCTGAAAAAGATCTAGAATTAAGGGGTGCAGGGGAATTATTAGGCACAAGACAAACAGGCTACAAGCAATTTAAAATAGCCAACCTACAACGTGATAAGGCTTTATTTGCTATTTTACCACCTGTTGCACAACAATTAATGCAAGAAAAACCAGCAACAGCCCGCATCATTACGCAACGGTGGTTGGGTGATTTTGAACAGTTTTTACAGGGATAGATTTATTTTTTAAAATAATTAAAGTCAAGACTGTTTTTTACTTTATTTTTTTGTTACACTATTTTTTGCTAAAAATCCTAGTCATATTCTCTTGTGGATAAGTAATTAAACCACAGCCTTCAGTACAAAATCAAAAATCCATATTTAATTTAACATGATCCTTTTAAAACAAAGAGTTTGTGACTTTTATTGTTTGAAATAACCCAAGTCATTTATCCACAAAATCTGTGGATAACTCTGTGCACAGACGTATAAGTTACGTGAACAAACAAGCCTTTTAGCATCAGTAATAAATCTGTCCACTATTCTAAAATGATTACACGGAAACATGATTCGGTTATAATTCTTATTTTGAGAACAAGTTGCATGCCGAGGATCTCATGCAACTTTATCTAACCCCTAAGGACTTACATTGAGTCAGCATGATAGATATTGGCAAGCTAAAAAAGTAACTCTAATAGGTGCAGGTATTAATGCACTACTGGGTGTTATAAAATTAGTTGGTGGTTGGGCATGTCATTCTCATGCGCTTATCGCTGATGGAATACATTCTTTTTCCGATCTATTCACTGATCTGATGGTTTTATTTGCCTCTAAATACGGGAGCCTTGATGCGGACGAAACCCACCCTTACGGCCATCAGCGCATAGAGACTGCTGCTACTTTACTGTTGTCTCTGTTTCTCATTATGGCTGGTTCAAGTATCGCTTGGAGTGAACTTGTAGAATTAATGAATTCAATTCCAACCACACCAACCTGGCTGTCACTGCCAATAATTTGTACCTCAATCATTGCTAATGAAGCCTTATTTCAATACACCAACCACATAGGAAAACGCATTCAATCCCAATTAATTATTGCTAATGCCTGGCACCACCGCTCTGACGCAGCCTCATCCGCCGTTGTTTTAATAGGATTGATTGGCAGTTTGGCAGGCTTTGCTTATCTGGACGCTGTAGCTGCTGTAATAGTAGGTGTGATGATTATAAAAATGGGTTGTGATTATGCATGGAACAGCGTCAAAGAGCTGGTTGATACTGCAGTTGGCCCGGAATTACTGTCTCAAATCGAACAAATTATCAAGAGTGTAGACGGTGTTAAAAAAATTCATCAATTGCGTAGCCGCTTTATGGGTGGGGATGTCTTCATTGATGTACACATTCTGGTCTCACCGCAAATATCCGTTTCAGAAGGCCACTATATCGCCCAGCATGTACACCATATTTTAGTAGGCCAGATTGAAAGTGTTAAAGACGTTACCGTCCATGTGGATCCGGAGGATGATGAAGAAAGCTCCCCTTCTTTACATTTGCCCAATAGAACGGTCTTACGCGACCTATTGCTCCATGAAGTCCATATCGATTTTCCACAAATATTGTTTTGGAATCTGCATTATTTAGCTGGAAAAATAAGCATAGACATTGCTTGCTCCGCAGAGTTTACTCGTTGGGAAGAATTACACAGCCGCGTCATTATCGCCTTGAAACTACAAGATGACATTGCAAAAGTTCGTTTGTTTGCCCTGCATGAAGCTCTGAAAAATGCACCATAGATACCTTCCACGGATGGGTTTTCGGGATTCTAGGTGTATTGACCTCATTCATAACACAAAGACAAACAAAAACAACCATTGATCCATTATTGAACCAAAACCAAGTATCGTGCTATTATTAACTTATGTAAGAGGGCTAGAGAGAGCGTGGTTATGAATACCAGCCAGTTACAAGAACAAATCACACAAAAATGGTCTGTTTTGCAAGAAAAAATAACGGCAATACCACAAGCCCCTGATACAGATCAGATGCTTGATGTCATTGACAGCTATGTCGATTTATTCACGGCTTTATTTGGCGATGTGGAGAATGTAGAGGCTTATGCTAAACAGTTATCTAATAATTCGAGTAGGGCCGAGGTTGATTTTTATCTTTTATCCTTAAATCAATTACGTAATAGCATTCAAAAATTACCCTTTGAAACAACCATTAAGGGGAAACTACTCAGTCAAATTACAGACCAGTGCGCGCTTCATTTATTACAAAAATTTGAACAGAATAAGCTCAGTGATGAGGATTATGCGCAGATTATCAAAAACACACGCCCCACCAGTATGATAAATACCGTTGAGGTTAAAACATGGGGCACAAAGCGTGAAGTGAGTA
>JBIODT010000146.1:0-5490 GCA_044445305.1 Legionellales bacterium
ATCTATCACGGTAAGACATCTTTAGTGTTTCGTCACTGCAGTGTTTTATTAAATCTAACATACCGTTCTCGCCAAGAATAAATTTTTCATGCACTAGCAAGATAATCTTATCCTCATCATCCGCATTCTCGTCAGCGTTAACAGCAAGCCTTTTTATGTGTGTTATTAATTCAGGTGTGGTATTTTTATTTAGAAACTTTTCAAAACCTTTATCAGTGACACGCTCGTTATTTAGTAACATACCGAATTCTACAATCATGGCCAGCGTAACATTTACAACTTTTTCCGGTTCTATTTTCCCAAGTATATTTTGATAAAAAGAGGCTAAGTAACTGGCTCTTTTTTGAGATGTATATGGTTTTATTTTTTTTAACTCGAAGACTGTATTTTGCCTCACGTTATTATCTAATAGAACTGCTAACTTCAGAGGATCACCTGGCATGTTATATTTGCTTTTAACTTGTGCAATACAATCCATACAATCGAGAATAGGCTTTGTGTTACTTGCATACGAAGCCAATTCCTCCTTAATTGCGATTTCAAGTACCTCTTTCGCCAGCTCAGTTTTAACTGAACCAATAAATTCTGAAGCAGTTAATAACTTTTTTTTAATCAATCTAATTTCGTCTAAAAAATCAGGGTGTTCTAGATTTTTTTTCAAAGCATCAGAATATGTGGAATCGGGGGCCTTTTTTTTACTAATGATAGCATCAAATCTCTCAACAACTTTCTTCCAAGAGAGCTCTGTTGGTAAAGAAGCCGCGGTTTTATCATCGGCAACACCCATTTGCTTTGGCATGTTAATCCCCTCTCTCAAAAACATACAAAAAATAACACCCGTACACAATTAAATTGTAGTATGGATCCGGTAAAAAGCAATCAATAAACAGGCCGACGAGTTGCCTCAATCACATAAGTATAATTTCTTCAAAAAAACCCAGCATTTTCATCTCGAACATCATGGTTGTCTCATCGTGCGCCACGAAGGGCACGGTACGGATTGTTAACCTGCACCATAAACCATTTGGTAAAACCCCTCATTCTAAGTTACTATGCAACTTTTGCTAAATCCTCTACGGATTGTTGTGTTTTATGGCTCTGAATCAATCTTTTAATCACCATCGTACCGATTCACAACAACAGGGCTTTAGGCTTAATCTGTTAGTTGCATTACTTATTATTTTGTCTTTGATTCTTATCTTAAGATTGGCCTTTCTACAAATTTCTGAATTTAAAAAATATCAGACCCTTTCCTTGAAAAATCAGATGACTGTTATTCCAATTGCGCCACCTAGAGGGGTTATTCTTGATAGAAACGGGGTTTTATTAGCTGAAAACATCCCCGTTTATGTGTTGGAAATAATTCCGGAACATGTGAAAGACATTAAAAAGACCTTGGCCAATCTGCAGCAATTAATACCGTCTATAAGCAGCGATGACATTGACACTTTCAATCGGGCAAAACTGCAAAATCGCTCCTTTATACCCATACCCATTAAATTAAAATTAACCCAAGAAGAAGTTGCTGTCTTTGCCATCAATCAATACCGCTTCTCCGGGGTCAGTATTAAAGCGCGGCTGATGCGGCATTACCCCCTTGGAGAAATGACAGCACATATCTTGGGCTACGTCAGTCGAATTAACCTACAAGAATTAAAATCAGTCAATGCAACCAATTATCGAGCTACCAACTTTATTGGAAAAGCAGGGATAGAAAAGTATTATGAGGACACCCTGCATGGAAAAGTCGGCTACCAAATGGTTGAAACGGATGTCAGTGGCAGAACGCTTAGAGTCATTAACAAACTAAACCCGCACTCTGGTACAAAAATCTACTTAAGCATTGATACCCGACTACAAAAAGCCGCCTATGACGCACTTCAAGGCAAACGTGGCGCAGTCGTTGTCATCAACTCGCGCAATGGTGAGATTTTGGCGATGCTGAGCTCGCCAAGCTTTGATCCCAACATTTTTGTTGGCGGCGTAAGTACTAAAGATTATAAAATACTGTCCAATACACTACAAAAACCTTTATTTAATCGGGCAGTAAGAGGCGTTTATCCACCTGCTTCAACCATAAAGCCCTTCGTTGGTTTGGCCGGATTGGATGCGGGCTTTATCAACACCACTTCAGAGTTGTATGATCCTGGTAAATACAAGTTACCAACGGCCAGGCATGTTTACAGAGACTGGAAGAAAACAGGCCATGGTATGGTTAATTTTAAAAGAGCCATTACTGTATCTTGCGATACCTTTTTTTATAATTTAGGCAATAAAATGGGTATTTCTAATATTGAAAAGATGTTAGTACAATTTGGATTGGGTCAATTAACCCATGTTGATCTCCAAGAGGAAGCCTTAGGCATAGTTCCAAGCATTCACTGGAAAAGACGCGTCAAGAATGTGACCTGGTACCCTGGCGATACCTTGATCTCGGCTATTGGACAAGGATTTATGTTGGCAACACCTTTACAAATGGCAAATGCCACTGCCTCTCTTAGCCAGCATGGTCAGCGGTATCGCCCGCATTTATTAACCAAGATAGTGAACAGTGACGACGAATCAATCATACAATACAAACCCATTAAAGAGGATCCTGTTGCGCTCAATAATGAAGACAATTGGGACATTGTTGCCGAAGCCATGCAAAGTGTATTAACCAGCAATGAAGGTACAGGTTATCGATTTGGGCGCAACCCGCCCTATCCAGTTGCTGGCAAAACGGGTACGGCGCAAGTATTTAGTGGCCGACAATATGATAAAGTAAAATATGAAAACATCCCCGAAGCATTACGCGATAACTCATTGTTTGTTGCGTTTACTCCGGTAAAAGACCCCAAAATTGCCATTGCAGTTGTGGTTGAAAACGATGTTATTGCCTCAACAGTTGCACGCAAGGTACTCGATGCCTACTATCAACTTCATCCATTAAAAGCGACCCCATGAACCGACGACACACCAAACCCGTTTATCGTTTTACAGCAAAAGCCCTACATCTGGATTTTCCTTTGCTGGGTTTGTTGCTCATTTTAACAAGCTTTGGCTTAATCATTTTATACAGTGCCTCTAATGCCAATATGGGTATTATTTTCAGACAGTCTATGAGGCTCGTTGTTGCTACCCTAATCATGCTGGTCTTGGGATTTATTCCACCGCACAAGTATAAAATATGGACGCCGTGGATTTACAGCATTGGTTTGAGTTTGCTGATTGCCGTGATGTTAATGGGTAAAATTGGTAAGGGGGCGCAACGCTGGCTTGAATTGGGATTGTTTCGATTTCAACCCTCTGAAATTATGAAACTTGCCGTACCCATGATGGCGGCTTGGTTTTTTGACCGTCAAACCTACCCCAGTAGCTTAAAATCAATAGCCATTGCCGTGCTTATTATCTTTATACCGGCATTGTTGATTGCAAAACAGCCTGATTTAGGCACAGCCATTATGGTTGCGGCAGCGGGATTGTGTGTGGTGTTTTTAGCGGGGATCCGCTTTAAAATCATTTTATTAATTGCCGTACTGATGGGAGCAGCAGTTCCAGTGGTCTGGCATTTCATGCACGATTACCAAAAACAAAGAATTTACACCCTGCTTGATCCAGAGCAAGATCCACTTGGTGCCGGTTACCACATCATCCAATCCAAAATTGCCATTGGCTCTGGTGGGCTTATGGGTAAAGGGTGGCAGGATGGCAGCCAATCACATTTAAATTTTTTACCAGAGCATTCCACGGACTTTATCTTTGCCGTGAGTGGTGAGGAATTCGGCTTTGCCGGCGGCTTCGCCATCATTGCACTCATTGTGTTAATCTCTTTAAGAAGCTTAAACATAGCCTCTAATGCACAAACCACGTTCACCCGTCTGTTGGCTGCAAGCCTTGCTATGAGCTTCTTTCTATCTGGCTTTGTTAACATAGGCATGGTCATGGGCATTATCCCCGTTGTGGGAATACCCCTGCCCCTGGTCAGCTATGGAGGGACCGCCATGGTTACCTTTTTAGCAGGATTTGGTGTCTTGATGTCGATAAGTTCGCATAGAATATTGTTTAATAGTTTGCATTAAGACTACGTATTAAAACCGCAGTTTGTAATCACGCGCAGTATAACTTGAAATCCAGCGTGAATTTTAGGTGAATCACGTAGCCTTGATGCAGCGCAGCGTAATCAAGGTTTTCATGCTCCATTTAAATAGTTAAAACCTTGATTACGCTGCGCTGCATCAAGGCTACGCGCTACGCAGTTAGCTCATTCCGTTTATTAAAGCCTGATTATCCGTTCTTAATGACGAACATGAGGCTTCTTCTTCTCTCCTTACATATCAGGAATAAAAAACAATCAAGCAAGTGGTTGCCTTGCCCCTAAGGCCGCGACAGGTGCGTAGCTTCTTCTGTGAATAACGCAAGGTCCCAAACGAATTAAAGCTTCTCTGTGTGCAACTGTTGGATACCCTTTGTGACCAGCAAAACCATACCCGGGGTACATGGCATCAAGCGCTTCCATTTCCTCATCACGCAATACTTTAGCAAGAATAGATGCGGCACTGATTTCAGGGATTAAACTATCACCTTGAACTATTGCTTTACAGGGCATACTTAATTGAGGCGTATAAAGCCCATCAATGAGCACCCTATCCGGCGTGATCGGCAGCGCCTCAACTGCCCTGCGCATGGCCAATAAAGTAGCGTGATGAATGTTTAATTCATCAATCTCATCTGCCTCAGCCCTACCGTAAGCATAAGCCAATGCTTCTTCTTTTATTTGCAAAGACAATAATTTTCTTTTTTTAGGCGATAGTTTTTTAGAATCAGCCAACCCTGGTATTGGCCCTCTTAAAATAACAGCAGCAGTAACCACAGCACCTGCCAACGGTCCACGACCAACTTCATCAACTCCGGCAATAAGAATTTCAGTACCAACAGACATAATGCTACTCCTGCTTTAAAGGCTATTTTATCCATGTTAATTGATGAGAATGGTAGCAAAGGATGACGAAGAACGAAAGACACTTGTTAATTAACGCGGTTCTCAGCTTGAGTAGAGGTAGCTTGGCGTATTGATCCAATCCTTGTCACGCAAATATCAATCACATTGATAAATACATGCATCTCCGGTTATAATTTCTCAAAAATTATGGAGCTAACAGTGCCACTTAACGCAACCTCTGTGAATAACAGTTTAGACCTAATGAAAACCAACCATGCCGGATTGTTTGTTTTTCTTTCAGAGCAAATCCTATCGGGTGATTATAGTAACCTGCCACTGCTTTCAAGATTATTTGATTTACCCGCGTTTACAGAAGATAGCTCTAAAGACCCTGTGCTTTCGAAACAAGTTTCTGCCATTGCTGTGCGATGTGAGGAAAGTGCACTGGAGAAAAATGCCCATGCGATGTTCTTAAGAGGAGCTATGTTTACTTTCGGTATTGGGAGCTTAAATTACGCCCAAGCCATTCACTACTATGAGCAAGCAATTAAACTTAAGCATCCTGTAGC
>JBIODT010000147.1:0-5489 GCA_044445305.1 Legionellales bacterium
CCATGAGGTAACTTGTGGGTAAGGATATGACAGCATCAAGGCTACATTGGCTTTAGAGGCTCAATATTGTGGGTTGGATCAGCGCTCATAGTTACAGGTACAACCGATACCTCTGACGCATCCTTTCGTTTTCGAGCCACTTCATCTGCTTTAATATTTATAACTTCCCACACAGTAGCCTCCATTTTCTCTTTATCTTCAGCCTTAACCCCTGGTTGCTCAGAGTCATGTTTTAATTTTGCAACTATCTCATCAGCAGTACCGGGATAGCATTTGCCAGCGGAGCGAACTATATAGCAATCGTGCTCAATACCTTTATCATCTCTTTTCGTTACAGGCTTATTAGGATCGGTTGCGGTACTCATTAGTTGCCCTATAGAATCTCCTAATTCTGATTTTTCAAAAAACTTCTCCGCCTCTTTCTGAGTTGCGAATGCTAAGGCTGAAGATCTACGATTTTCTCCATTTGGACACGTATCGTTATAGACTTCTACAATTTTTTTCCAATCGCTGTCAGCAGAGCTGCGTCGTTGAACGAGTATGATTTCTATTGATGCAGACATGGTGGCTTTTATTGGGTTTAAAGAAGATGGCTCATGCGGTTTCATCGCACTCATATGAGCTATAGTTGTTGCGGTGTTGCTCATTGATTTCATTGGCGCTAAATTGGGAGGCAAGTTGTTTGAATTTCTGAGGCTTCCTAATTGGTTACGGAAATTTGCTATTGCATTGGCAGAATTTTTATTTAGGGAAGCGTCATTTTGTATCGCTTTCTGGGGAGTAGGAGGGATCTGAGGTGCCTTTTCAGGATCTTTAACTGCTACTGGCTCTGCTATTGCTTGATCGTTGGCTTCAGCATTTAGATCTGCGGGTTCTTGAGCTTGTACAAGACTGGATCCTTCTATACCCTTTGAAGGGTGAGGTGGTGGTGGTGGAAGATCCATAAGGGCCTCGTCTAAGGGAGGAGGGGGAATAGAGGCTTCAGCTTTTATGTCTTCTAGAGCTTTGTCATTGGATACTGATGTAATGTTATCGTCAAAATCATCTTCCGCCTCATCTTCTGATGTAATGTCTTCGTTGAAATTGATATTATCAAAAGTCTGTGCTACCGATTTGTTAGTATTTTGATTTGTAACTGCATATTCTGGTATTGCTTGTTCATGTGTAAAGCCTAATTCATCTTCCGAATCGACGTTGTCTGCTGGGACTATAGATACCGGCAATGGCGCCATGAGCTTTTCTGTTGCTTCTTGAGATGCTTTACGAAGCGCATTGTTTTCATTGCCACTGTTGTTTAACACTTCGATGAGATGGGAATCAAAACCATTTGCCACACCAAACTCTTGTATTTTTTTATGACTGTAGGCACAAACAAAGTCACCACAGCTATATTGATCAGTTTGCAGTTTTCTTGGAGCTGTATACGTAATATTTATTTGCTCCAATGGAATCCCGCTTGTTTTCATTAGAGTTTCTGCGAATTTATGGATTGTCCTGTTACCACTAGCGCCCTGCGGATCGAACAATTCAAGTTCGTAGGGTCGGGATTTTCCGGGAGTTTTGGTTAAATACATGCCACGCCAATGACCTGGTCCAGATATCATAACAATATTTTTTATTTGTTCATTCTTAAGCGCCACCATGATGGCTTCTGCCTCCCACCCATCTATAGATAGTCGATTCATAGTAGCAAGAACTGCCACCGTAGCGCTCGATTTTGGCAGCAAGCGGGTTATATCATGATCTTGCAGTTCTGCGGTATCTTTATCTTTACGCTTATGCAGAGGTATGCTAGTAAATTCGGGGGCAATCACTTTTGTTGAATCTTTTTTATCATTGGCCATTTTTAGCTACCAAGTTATTAACTTATGCTTTAATTATAGACGAAGCGACTTAGAAGTGTGGCTCCTGTAAAAACAAACTGTCATTTGAAGTTAAAATTGATTCGCTGAATAAAAAGAAATTTGCCGATATGCTTACCAAACGAAGAGTTCTGAGGGAATCATTAGGTTATCCATGGTATTTTACTTAAAATTCTAGTACATTAATGAGTTTGTTATTTAAGCCTTAGTCATCGTTTTGCTCTTGTCATTGAGCGCATAGCAAACTATAGAATAAGACAACTGGCCTCAAGCGATCGTAAAGCCAAGATCGGAACGATAAAAGGGCCATTATTTGAAACATCCAGAGGATTATCCAGGCCATGTTGAATACGTTGATCAAGAAAATGTTTGGAAGCCGCAATGAACGTACATTACGGCGTATGGAAAAGACAGTAATGATTGTAAATGCGTTTGAATCGCAAATACATGCTTTAACTGATGCTGAGTTGGCTGCGAAAACGCAGCAATTTAAAAACCGCTTTACGGATGGAGAGGGGCTGGATGAGCTTCTGGCTGAGGCCTTTGCTACAGTTAGAGAAGTTTCTATACGAACTTTAGGCATGCGTCACTTTGATGTGCAATTGATTGGTGGCATGGTTTTGCACGAGGGCAACATTGCTGAAATGCGTACAGGTGAAGGTAAAACTTTAAGTTCTACTTTACCCGCCTATTTAAATGCCCTCAGTGGCGGCGGCGTACATGTCGTTACTGTGAATGATTATTTGGCCAAACGAGACAGCCAATGGATGAAGCCTGTATATGAATTTTTAGGCCTTACAGTTGGTGCTATCTATCCTGATATGTCCCACGCTGAAAAACAGGCTGCTTATAAAGCGGATATTGTCTATGGAACCAATAATGAATTTGGTTTTGATTATCTGCGCGACAATATGGCCTTCAGTCTGGAAGATAAAGTACAAAGAGAACTTAATTTTGCAATTGTGGATGAAGTCGATTCGATTTTAATCGATGAGGCGCGTACGCCTTTAATTATCTCCGGTGCTGCAGAAGACAGTTCTGAGCTTTATATTAAAATCAACAAACTCATCCCTCAATTGGTCAAACAAGAAGTAGAGGATGGTGAGGGTGATTTTTCTGTTGATGAAAAGCAAAAGCAAGCTCATTTGACTGATGCCGGTCACCAACATATAGAAGAGCTGCTGATTGCAGCAAAACTGCTTGATCCAGGTGAGAGCTTGTACCACGCCAGTAACATCATGTTAATGCACCATGTGAATGCAGCTTTAAAAGCCCATTCGATGTTTCATCGTGATATTGATTATATTGTTAAAGACAATCAGGTGGTGATTGTCGATGAGCACACGGGCAGAACCATGCCTGGTAGGCGCTGGTCGGAAGGGTTGCATCAAGCCGTTGAGGCGAAAGAAGGTGCTGCTATTCAAAATGAGAATCAAACCTTAGCCTCTATAACCTTTCAAAACTTTTTCCGTATGTACAATAAGCTCTCTGGCATGACGGGAACTGCCGATACTGAAGCTTATGAATTTCAACAAATTTATAATCTTGAAGTGGTTGTTATTCCTACGAACAAACCAATGACGCGTAAGGATGAGTCTGATCTGGTTTACTTAAACCAGCAGGATAAATATGAGGCCATTATTGAAGACGTTCGTGAGTGCGGTACCCGCAATCAACCCGTCTTAGTTGGTACAGCATCTATTGAATCCTCCGAATATTTAAGCCAACTGCTTAATAAAGCCAAGATCAAGCATCAAGTTTTAAATGCCAAGTTCCATGAAAAAGAAGCACAAATTATTGCTGAAGCAGGTCGTCCTGGTGCCGTTACTATTGCAACCAATATGGCTGGTCGAGGTACTGATATCGTTCTTGGAGGCAATTTAGCTGCTGATTTGTCCCAATTGGCAGAAACGGCAACAGATGCAGAAAAAGAAGCTTTAAAACTTGAATGGAGTAAGCGTCATGATGCTGTGTTGGCATCGGGTGGTCTACGCATTGTGGGTTCAGAGCGTCATGAGTCACGACGTATAGACAACCAATTACGCGGTCGTGCTGGCCGGCAGGGTGATGCTGGAAGCAGCCGCTTCTATTTGTCTCTTGAAGACAATTTAATGAGGATTTTTGCCTCAGACCGCGTTGCATTAATGATGCGCCGATTGGGAATGAAACCTGGTGAGCCTATAGAGCATAATTTAGTAACCAAGGCCATTGAAAATGCGCAACGTAAACTTGAAGGTCATCATTTTGACGTAAGAAAGCAACTTCTAGATTACGATAATGTTGCAAACGATCAACGACAAGTCATTTATACTCAGCGTGCTACCATTATGGCAATGGCCGATACAGCTGAAGTTGTTGCTATGATGAGAGAGGAAGTCTTAACTGGAATGGTTGATACTTATATCCCACCGCAAAGTCTGGAAGATCAATGGGATCCTAAAGCATTAGGTGGTGTTTTAGCTGATGAGTTTAAGGTGGCGGCACCTGTATCTGAGTGGATTGATGCAGATAACAACATACAAGCAGAGCAAATTAAAGAAAAAATTATGGCTCTTGTTCAAGATCACTATGATGAAAAAGTAAGGAGAGCAGGGAGACCTGTGATGTCTCAATTTGAGAAATCTCTTATTTTACAAACGCTAGACAGCCATTGGCGTGAGCACTTGGCTTCAATGGATCAATTGCGTCAAGGCATTCATCTGCGCGGATACGCTCAAAAAGATCCGAAGCAAGAATACAAGAAGGAAGCCTTTACACTGTTTACAATGATGCTTGACAGTTTGAAATTTGAGGCAATTAAGTTGTTGTCATCAGTTGAAATCCAAACTGAAGAAGATGCGCATGCAGTTGAAGAACGGCGTCGCGCTGATCAAATTCAAAAGATGAATTTGCAGCACGAGAACTTTACTGGTAATGACGAAGAACAAAATGCAGACGGCACATACAAACGTCAGGAAAAAAAGATAGGGCGTAATGATACTTGCCCATGTGGATCAGGGAAAAAATATAAATCCTGTCATGGCAGTCTTGCGTGAAAGTTGCAGTAGCGGTTATTCTAGATGATAAAAACCGCATTTTAATCACCCAACGTCCTCTGCATGCGCCGCATGGAGGATTTTGGGAGTTTCCTGGTGGTAAATTAGAGCAAAATGAGTCGGCAGAGGCTGCTTTAGTTAGAGAAATTAGGGAAGAGGTTGGGTTAGAAATCATTCAATACCAATTTCTTGGTGACATTCATCATCAGTACCCTAATCGTGCGGTTAATCTCTTTGTTTTTCTCGTGACCGAATTTTCAGGAATACCCTGTTGTTTAGAGGGACAATTAAACATGCAATGGGTTAAGAGGCAAAATTTAATCACAGCTGATTTTCCTGAAGCAAACCACCGTATTTTAGAGTTGCTGGAAGTTTTTTTTAATAAAACCGCATAAAAAATCGCTTATAGCAGGGGGTTGATCGGTTTTAGTACATATTATACTGCTATACTGCGCGCGGTCACAATTTGCGGTTTTTAGCGCACAGCTTGCGTTCAAGTTTGAGCGATGGCAGGTCGTTACTGATTCTAGTGACGGAGACCCTTCTCCCGCTGGCGGGAGAAGGTGCCCGACAGGGCGGATGAGGGTGGATC
>JBIODT010000148.1:0-5379 GCA_044445305.1 Legionellales bacterium
ACTTATTATTAGCAATAATGATTACCACTACTTTAACAGCCATAGGTAATTATTACTTGGATCGAAAGGACATCCAAGATCATTTAGACAGCTTGATGGCTATTTCCGCCTTATCCTATCAAGCCTTGCTAGGGGATGATCTCAGTCAGCGCCCACTTTTAAAAATTCAGAGTGCACTAGAAACCATCCCTCAAAAAATTAATACCTATTATAAAAAAAGATTTTTAAATGATCAGCCACCAGAAAACTACTTCGATAAATTTAACTTTCAAGTATGGTCGAATGGCGGACAATTATTATTACACTCATCAACTGCGCCGAAAGTACCACTTGCTGAAGCAGATGGTTTTAGTGATAAAAACATCGCAAATCAAGATTGGCGGGTATTTACTGCCTATAATGCCAAAGCAGGCACACAGACTGTTTTAGCAGAACAATATGATGCACGTAATGAACTAGGGCATAGAATTGCACAAGACGATCTCTACATTATGCTCCTCACATTCCCACTGTCAGGCTTACTGATCTGGATCATTATTGGGCGCGGCTTAGACAGCCTGGATAAAGTCGCCGAAGAAGTTTCCAACCGTGCGCCTAGTTATTTAGAACCTGTTGATTTAAAAGTGATCCCCAAGGAAATTAAACCCGTGATTGATGAGCTGAATAAGTTATTTTTCAGACTGAAAGAAGGTTTTGAACGGGAAAAACGATTTGCTGCCGATGCAGCTCATGAGCTGCGAACACCACTTGCAGCTCTAAAAACTCAAGCTCAGGTAGCACTGAACTCCAATAACATAGATGAGAAAAATCAGGCCTTACAAAAGCTTATTATTAGTGTTAATCGAAGTACTCACATAGTACAGCAACTCTTAACTATCAGTCGATTGGTTCCCGAAGCAATAAGCTTTCATGATGAGGATGAAGTTAATTTAGTTAAATTGGTTCGAGAAATCCTGGCCCCACTTGCACCCTCTGCAATGGACAAACAAATAGAACTTGAATTTGAAAAAGACGAGCAACTGCCTAATATTCAAGGTAATTCAACCGCACTAGGAATCTTAATTCGTAATCTGGTTGATAATGCCATTCGTTATAGTAATGAAAATGGCCATATCTTGGTCTCGCTTATAAGAAAGAATAGTGAAATAGTTCTTGAAGTAATGGACAATGGACCTGGAGTCCCCCCTGAACTACAAGCACGGGTTTTCGAGCGATTTTTTCGTGTATTAGGCAATAAAAGCACTGGTAGTGGCTTAGGACTTGCAATAGTTCAACAGATCTGTGAACTTCATGATGCTCGGGTTGAAATAGACACACCCAAGACAGGCAGTGGATTTATTGTGCGCGTTTATCTGCCGATTAAAACCACAAGAAAATAAACAAACTATCACCCCTGCTACAGCACGCACTTGACCCAATTAGACCCACTATATTTATTCATGACCGCGACACCATATTTGCTTACTTATTGGACGGCACCGATAAAAACCAATCGCTTAGGTACAATATTTACCCATACAAGCAACATCAACCCAGCCAATTTGTTCTATGAGCAGTATAGACGCCTTCATACAACATGCAGAGAGCTGTACTTTTTAAACTCAGTTGACAACATTATGAGTTAATGGAACCGGTAGCTGCGCTTGAAGAGGAACCTGAACTTTCTGTTGGTATGCATCCATAAATGATTAAAAAAAACCTATCTGCTTGCTAAAATTTGCAATGCTTCTCGAATTAATTGCTCACAGCTTTTTATTCCATCATCAATTTTATTAATAACTTTAAGTGCTTCCTGGGGTTTGTAACCTAAAGACTCCAGTGCACTAATTGCTTCATTCTGGCTGTGAATCCTATTGGGCTGTTTGGGACTGCTAACATCTAAGGTTGCCTCACCCAACAGTTTAATGCTGTCACGCATCTCAACAATTAAGCGCTCTGCAGTCTTTTTTCCTATGCCAGGCAATCGGGTTAATAAAGCTGCGTTTTCTTGATGGATGCATTGAATAAATTCATTGGGAGAAATACTCGATAGGATTGCCATGGCAAGTTTTGGACCAACCCCATTCACTTTTATTAAAGCGCGAAACAAAGATCGCTCTTTTTTTTCTAAAAAAC
Source organism: Legionellales bacterium (assembly GCA_044445305.1). GTDB lineage: Bacteria > Pseudomonadota > Gammaproteobacteria > Legionellales > Legionellaceae > Legionella. Next base: position 2,116 of record JBIODT010000148.1, read on the forward strand.
CATAGAGTAAAAATGCATCTTCCCGAACCACGGTATGTATGTGGAGACCAATGGTTTTATCTTGTGCTTCAAGTTGAAAAAAAGTATTTAATGACGTTTCAACATCGTAGCCAACACCATTCACATCCAGAACCAATTTCCCTGGTTGCTGTTTGTCAATAATCTGTCCATTTAACCAGCCAATCATTGTAGTTATCTCCTTCGGTACGATTTTCGTGTTTTACTTATCAGTGCCGATAAGCCAGTACGCATATGGCTGTGGCAAATGGCAATGGCCAAAGCATCTGCTGCATCACTTTGTGGTGCGCTGTTTAATGCCAGCAGCTGAACGACCATATGGTTCACCTGGTCTTTTTCTGCAGCACCATAACCTACGACAGTTTGCTTGATCGCTCTTGCAGAGTACTCGCTTACCTTAACCCTATGCGATGCAGCAGCAACCATAGCAACACCACGGGCATGTCCTAATTTTAAAGCTGAACTGGGGTTTTGATGCATAAAAACCTGCTCAATTGCCACCTCATCAGGACAATGCCTGTCCATTAATTGACAAATACCATCATATATTTGCAATAATTTTTGACTTAATTCACCAGCAGGGGAAGTACGAATACAGCCACTGTCAATGTATTCCAGTTTACAGTTTGATTCTTTGATCAAACCATATCCAGTAATTCTTGAACCGGGATCTATCCCAAGTATTACCGTCATTAATTCATTGATTCTAAAAAACTTTCGGAGAATTGGGCATTACTATACACTTCCTGCACATCATCTAAGTCTTCTAGCATATCAATTAATTTCATCAAAGACTCAGCTGTTTCGTCATCAATAGGCAGCAATAATTGTGCCCGACGGGTTAAATGAGACTGTTCAATCTCAAAACCGGCATCGTGAAATGCATTCAATACGCTGTGATACGCTTCAACTGCTGTAATTACTTCGACCTGACCTTCTTCCACCGAAACATCATTAGCACCAGCATCTATAGCAAGTTCAAAAATTTTATCTTCAGATTGACCCGACGCTAATAAAATTTCCCCCTGATTGTCAAAAAGATAGGACACCGAACCATCTGTTCCTAAATTACCGCCATGTTTCGTAAAGGCATGACGCACTTCGGAAACAGTTCGATTCTTATTGTCAGACAAACAATCCACTAATACCGCAATACCTCCTGGACCATAACCTTCATAACGCATCACTATCATTGCATCGCCATCAAGCCCACCAACACCACGCTTAATGGCATTATCTACTGTATCGCGTTTCATGTTTGCATTGAGCGCCTTTTTTACAGCATCACGTAAGCGAGGATTAGTAGATTCGTCCCCACCTCCCATACGAGCAGAAACGGTTATTTCACGTATTAGCTTCGTAAATATTTTTCCACGCTTCGCGTCTTGAACACCTTTACGAAATTTAATATTTGCCCATTTACTATGACCTGCCATAACTCACCTTTAATTTTTATGATCTGGATGCTTATGATTATACATAGCTCTATCATGAAAAAGAACGTCTAGCCTGTCATTCACTATCGACATTTTTAATATTTTTAGACTATCCTATCGCACAGAGTAAAAAGTCTTAAAGGAGAAGAGCGTGTATTTGCAAGGATTTGGTAATTACCATCAAACTGAAGCCATAAAAGGGGCATTACCCACCAATCAAAATTCACCACAGCACTGTAATTTAGGACTTTATGCTGAACAACTGAGTGGTACAGCCTTCACGCGTCCCAGGCACAACAATCTACACAGCTGGCTGTACAGGCTGCTGCCTTCCGTTGCACAAGGTGCTTTTTATCCCTATGAACGGGAGCTGATTAAGCCCTTTGATCCCATGCAAGCGCCTAACCCATGGCGTTGGTCCCCGCTACAACCCCCGTCGCAAAACCAATGCAATTTTGTTGATGGCTTGTTTCATCTTGCTGGCACGCCATTAGTAAATACTTATCTGTATCATTGTACTTTATCAATGAAGCATCGCTATTTTGCCAACAACGATGGCGAACTGTTGTTTATTCCTTATCATGGTGAGGTTAATTTACATACCGAATTTGGTGTTTTAAATTTAAAAGCAGGCATGATTGCGGTGATCCCTCGTGGTGTGAAGTTTAAAATGGAATTGATTCATGCAGAGGCCAAAGGCTATCTTTGTGAGAACAGGGGTAATCCATTAACCTTACCCCAGTTGGGCCCCATAGGCGCTAATGGTTTGGCCAATCCACGTCATTTCATCTACCCGAGAGCCGCATACGTACACGAGGAGGCCGAAACCACCTTATTATGTAAATACCAAAATAAATTATGGGTTGCAAAAAGCGACCATTCGCCACTTAATGTTGTTGCTTGGCACGGCAATTACGCCCCCTACAGCTATGATTTGAGTTTGTTTAATACTATTAACACGGTCAGCTTTGATCACCCAGATCCATCAATTTTTACAGTCTTGATCTCTGAAAGTGATACCCCAGGAGTAGCCAATTTAGACTTTGTTATTTTCCCTCCCCGCTGGATAGTCGCTGAACACACGTTTAGACCCCCCTATTTTCATCGCAACTTCATGAACGAACTAATGGGTCTGGTACAAGGGGAGTACGATGCAAAAAAAGAAGGGTTTTTGCCAGGAGGAGTCAGCATTCATAATTGCATGACACCACATGGGCCTGATTACAGCACTTACGAACAAACCATTACTCAAGAGTTAGGACCAGAGCAATACAATAATACTTTGGCTTTTATGTTGGAAACCAAAGAGATCTGGCAAGTTACAGAAGATGCCATGAATCATCCCTGTCGTCAAAAAGAATACTTAAATTGCTGGCAGGGTTTTACGGTTAATAGGAAATAGCATGAGCATGATACCATGTTCAGATCCCGTGTCACTGCTGTATTGGTCCCATCTCGTTACCCATAAGTCAGCACAAAACTGAAAAACGCAATGACGCACTGTTTGAGTACCGTGTGTGATTTTATGACTATTTTCCAGGAGATAACTTGTGGGTAACGATATGGATGCAGCACAAAACTGAAAAACACAATGAACCAATGGGGCTCGTCATTGCGAAGCCACGAAGCATATCCAGAGAGTTCGGAGTAACGGTCGCTGGGTTGCTTCGTGGCCTCGCAATGACGAGATTTTAAGTGTCGTGTGTAAATTAATAATTGTTTTTCATGAGCTAACTTGTGGGGAACGATATGGATGCACAAAACTGCAAAACGCAATCAACCAATAAAGCTCGTCATTGCGAGGCCACGA
>JBIODT010000149.1:0-5378 GCA_044445305.1 Legionellales bacterium
CCGCTGGCGGGAGAAGGTGCCCGACAGGGCGGATGAGGGTGGATCAAATGACATGGATGATACTTAAGATGATAAAACAGGTTAATGCTACTTTGCAAAAACACGTTTAATCAATTTGATTTAGTGCTTTTAATGGCTAGTATGATTCATCCTCATCCGCCCTGTCGGGCACCTTCTCCCGCCGGCGGGAGCAGGGTCTCCGTTACTAGAATCATTAATGGCCTTTCATCGCTGAAAGATGCATGAGGGGTTTTCATGCATCTTTGTACAAAATCCAAATTGGGAGTGTTGCGTGAGCTATTTTAAGGAACTCGATGAAGAGCTAAAATGTTACCTTGAGCAGGCACAAATAGAGAAATGCCATAAAGCCTATCAGGTTGCAGAAAAAGCACATCATGGTCAAATGCGTCGTTCAGGCGAGCCTTATATCACTCATCCAGTTGCAGCAGCTTTAATTCTTGCCAAAATGCGGCTTGATTATCAAACTATTATGGCCACCTTACTGCATGATGTCGTTGAAGACACCTCCATTAGTAAAGAAGATTTAAAGCAACAGTTTGGTGAGGAAGTGACTGCTTTGGTCGACGGCGTCACTAAATTAACAAAAATTAAATTTGAATCTAAGGCCGAGGCTCAGGCAGAAAATTTCCGAAAAATGGTTTTGGCCATGGTTAAGGACATACGCGTTATTATCGTGAAACTTGCCGATCGGTTACACAACATGCGGACTTTAGGTGTTATGCCTTATGCCAAGCGAAGACGCATTGCCATTGAAACTTTGGAAATTTATGCGCCCATTGCCAACCGTTTGGGCATGCATTCTATTTATATCGGTCTTGAAGATTTAGGCTTTCATGCTTTATATCCTATGCGCCATCGGGCTATTAAGTCAGCGCTTGACAAGTCCCTGGGTAATAGACGCGAATTAACACAAACCATAGAAAAAGACTTACAGCAAGCATTGGCTCAGCTCAACATTCCTTACGAGCAAGTATTTGGCAGACAAAAGCATTTGTACAGTATTTATCGTAAGATGCGCATTAAAAAGGCATCGTTTGCTGAAATTACGGATGTGTTTGCTTTTCGAGTTATCACAGACAGTATCGATTCCTGCTATCGAATTTTAGGGGCTTTACACTGTACTTACAAACCGGTGCCACAGCGTTTTAAAGATTATATTGGTATTCCAAAGGCAAATGGCTATCAATCTTTGCATACTACTTTATTTGGGCCGTTTGGTGTTCCTTTGGAAGTGCAAATTCGCACGCGTGAAATGGATAAAGTCGCTGCCAACGGGGTGGCTGCACATTGGATTTATAAATCATCCGGTCTGGAAGTGAATGAAGCTCAGTTACGAGCAAGGGAGTGGGTGCAGAGTTTGCTAGAGATGCAGCGCAGCACCGGGAATTCCTTAGAGTTTATTGAAAATGTGAAAATCGATTTGTTTCCCGATGAGGTTTATGTTTTTACACCCAAAGGGCACATTATGGAGCTGCCCAAAGGGGCGACCCCGGTTGATTTTGCTTATACGGTTCATTCTGGGGTTGGTAACAGCTGTGTGGCAGCAAAGGTGAACAGGCGTTTGGTCCCACTTAGTGTGCCTTTGTCCAATGGGCAAACAGTAGAAATTATCATAGCACCAGGTGCTCATCCAAGCCCTTCGTGGTTAAGTTTTGTAGTGACCGGCAAGGCGCGCTCCAACATACGTCATTTCTTGAAAACCCAGCAACATGCCGAATCAGTGGTTCTAGGCAAACGTTTACTCGAGCAAGCTCTGATAGAATTGTCCAGCGACTATGCGAAGATCCCACCAGAATCCTTGCATGAGTTGCACAATGATCTGCATTATAAAACAACAGATGATTTGTTGTATGCTATAGGAACAGGCAATCAAATGGCCATGGTCATAGCAAGGCGCTTGGTTGTCGCTCAAGATCCCTGTGAGCTTGAACAAGGTGCTAAAGCCCAGCCCTTGGCCATTAAAGGTACCGAAGGCATGGTGGTGCATTTTAGCGAATGCTGCCAACCCATACCGGGTGACAATATTGTTGGGAAATTTCAGCAAGGCAGAGGTATTATCGTTCATGCCAGTGATTGTCAGATTTTAAAGAATGGCCGTAGTCAACTGGAGCATTTTATAGCTTTGCGTTGGGATGAACATGTTCAGGGTGAATACTGGGTAGACATAACCGTGGATGTTGCTAATGAACGAGGTGTGTTGGCGGCATTGACAACGGCTATTTCTGAAGCAGATTCAAACATTGGTAACATCTATGTAGATTCGCGCGATGAGCGTAATAATGCCGTAACCTTTTCAATTAGTGTTAGTAATCGAACTCATTTGGCTCGTGTCATGCGTCGATTGCGCTCTAATAAGGTGGTCATGCGGCTTTACAGAAAAAAACAAGGGGAGCATTGATGGACGCTATATTTACTAAATTGGCTCCGGAGGCTATTGGCACCTACAGCCAAGCCATTCGTTGTGATAAGACCGTTTATCTTTCAGGGCAAATTCCGCTTGATCCTATTAGCATGCAAATTTGCAGTGATGACATTAAGTTACAAATAATTCAGGTGTTGGAAAATCTTTCGGCAGTATGCCAGGCTGCTGGTGGTAGTTTGGCAAATGTGGTTAAATTAACGGTATTTCTTACTGATTTGAGTCACTTTCCATTAATTAATGAAGTGATGGGTCAGTATTTCACAGAGCCTTACCCTGCTAGGGCTGCAATAGGTGTCTCTGCATTGCCCCGTGGGGCGCAGGTCGAAATGGATGGTATTATGGTTTTGGTTTCTTCGATATGAGTATTCTTTCTTTACATGGCGCCACCTTGATTATTGCTGGTACGCGTATACTTGATAATGCTGACTTGCAAGTGCAAACGCAAGATAGAGTTGCACTTGTTGGCCGAAATGGTGCTGGGAAGTCCAGTCTTTTGCGCGTGTTGCAAGGCGAGCTGGTTCTGGATGGTGGGCTGATGCAACAACTTTCCGGGTTGCGCATTTCAGGCTTGTCACAGGAAGTGCCGGTCACTGGCGACGAATCGGTTTATCATTTTTTAGTGAAGAGTTTGGGCGAGGTGGGTGAGGTTGTAGCCGGATTTAATGAATGTATTCTGCATGGAGACATGGATAAATTGGTGGTCTACCAACAAAAAATGGACAATTTACATGCTTGGGATTTATTGCCTAAAATTGAAACCATGGCCACCCGTTTGGGAATAGTAACCACTGAACAAATGTCTAACCTCTCAGGTGGGATGAAACGTCGTGTTTTACTGGGTGCTGCTTTAATTGCTGCTCCAGATTTGTTGTTGTTAGATGAGCCAACCAACCATTTAGACATAGAGGCCATTGAATGGTTAGAGTCCTATTTAAAAACCTATACAGGCAGTTTGGTTGTCGTAACTCATGATAGAGAATTTTTGGCTCAGGTTGCCAATCGAATTGTAGAAATAGATCGGGGCACATTACATTTTCATGAATGTGATTACGAAACGTATCTTGATAGACGTGAATCCATCCGTCTTAGTGAGCAAAAGCAAAATAATTTATTTGATAAAAGACTTGCTGAAGAAGAGGTTTGGATTCGTACAGGGGTTAAAGCACGGCGAACACGCAATGAAGGTCGCGTTCGAGCATTGAAAGCGTTAAGAGAAGAATATAAGGCGCGTCGAAGTCAATTGGGTTCAGTTAAATCCTTATCTTTGGATGTGACCCGTTCGGGTTCTATGGTGATAGAAGCCAAGCAAGTGGATTATTCTATAAGCAATAAGCTCATAGTGCGCGATTTTTCATTAATGTTAACCCGTGGCGACAAACTGGGCATTATAGGCCCTAATGGTTGTGGAAAAACCACCTTAGTACGGTTGTTATTAGATGAGCTTCAGCCTGATTCTGGAACCATAAAGCAAGGTACTTCGTTGCAAGTAGCCTACTTTGATCAGTTGCGTCGGCAATTAGAAGAAAATCAAACGGTCATGTTTAATGTGGGTGATGGCGCTGATTTTGTTACTATCAATGGTAAACAAAAGCATGTGGCCAGCTATTTGCGTGAATTTTTATTTGCCCCAGAACGATTTAATCAGCCTGTTTCATCCTTGTCAGGTGGTGAAAGAAACCGCTTGTTGCTTGCCAAGCTGTTTGCTAAACCAGTAAATTTATTAGTGTTGGACGAGCCTACCAATGATCTGGACATTGAAACATTGGAACTCTTAGAAAGCATGCTTATGGATTATCCTGGAACCCTCATTTTGATAAGTCATGACAGGGCTTTCATTAATCAAGTCGTAACCAGCGTTTTGGTTTATGAAGAAGAGGGCAAGTTTTGCGAGTTTGTTGGCGGCTATGATGAATACAAAATGCATAAAAAACAGCAAAAAGAAACGGTAGCCAAAGCAGAGGTTGCGAAACGGACTAATGCATCTACTAAATTGACTTTTAATGAGCAGCGCGAGTTGTCACAATTGCCTCAGAAAATTGAAAAATTAGAGCAGAGTATTGCTGCCCGTCAATTGTTAATGGCAGATCCAGCCTTTTATCAGCAAGAAACGCAGCGGTTAACGGATCTGAATCAACAATTTGCACAGGATGAGGCGCTGTTGGTGCAAATGTATGCGCGCTGGGAAGCGCTGGAAGAAAGGAAATAGAAAATGTTGTTAACTGTAGCACTGGTTGCCATCTGTTCTGCCATCATCATGGCCTTTTCGCAGGAATTTTATGGTTTATTTAAGAAAATTGCTGAGATAAAAGGCGCGCTATTATTGCTGCCTTTAGCTCTAGCATCCTGGGCTGTATATGCTTTCGACTATTGGCTTTTATGGGCAGTTTATTATGGTCGCGAATGTTTACAAGTTGTCTTAACCTTTTTGGTCTACCTGATACCTTTTAAACAAGGTGCTTTATCAGTGGCGATTATTCTGCTGTTAACCCTTAGTTCGGTTGCCCCTATTTTTTTATTGGATTGGTATTTAAAAAAACAAAAATATGCGACTTACCCCTATCCCTATGTAACCAGCGCGATCATTTGGCTGGTTTGCGCCATGTTATTGGTATTGATGGGGCAGAGCACTACTGTGTAATGTAAGAACTGGCGTAGCCTTGTGATGCAGCCATATCGTTACCCATAAGTTATCTTATGGAAAAAATAGTTATAACATCACACAGCACTCAAGCAGTGCGTCATTGCGAGGCCACGAAGCAATTGTAAGTGAGTTCGGAGTGACGGCCGCTGGATTGCTTCGTGGCCTCGCAATGACGAGCCCTATTGGTTCATTGCGTTTTTCAGTTTTGTGCTGCATCCATATCGTTACCCATAAGTTATCTCATGGAAAACAGTTATAAAATCACACACGGTACTCAAACAGTGCGTCATTGCG
>JBIODT010000150.1:0-5359 GCA_044445305.1 Legionellales bacterium
CGGGATTTTAGGCGCATTGATTTTTCCGTTCATGCCGTCTTTAAAAGCGAGTAATAGTCTACTCTATTGCGAGTTTTTAAAGACGGCATGAACGGAAAAATCAATCGCATAAAACCTGAAAACCCATCCGTGGAAGGTATATAAGCCCCACAAAAATAGCACTATCATTTTTTATGTGGGGCTTTCCTAAGCAATTAAGATAAAACAAGCAACTTATTAACCCTACTCACAAAATCAGCAGGATTGTCTAATTGACCACCTTCAGCCAGGACTGCCTGCTCGAATAACATAATAACCCACAACTCAAATTGACTGTCATCCTGGATGTCATGTAATCGTTTAATTAACTCATGCTCTGGATTAATTTCAAATATAGGTTTACTCACAGGTACTTGTTGGCCTGCAGACTGTAAAATCCGTTGCATTTCTAAGCCCATATCTTGCTCGTCTGCAACGATACATGCAGGTGAGTCAGTTAAACGGTTAGTCACTAATACGTCTTTTACACGCTCATTTAAAACAGTCTTAATGTGTTTTAACAAAGGCTCTAAAGTCTTTTCCTGTTCTTTTGTTTGCTCGGCAGAGTCACCATCTAGCTCAACTTTACCTTTGCTAATGGATTGTAGCTTTTTACCAGCAAACTCGCTCACGTAGCCTACCAACCACTCGTCAATTTTATCGCTCAATAATAAAACCTCTATCCCTTTCTTCTTGAAAATTTCTAAATGAGGACTATGCTTGGCTGCATTATGAGTAGATGCCGTGATGTAATAAATTTTTTCCTGTCCTTCTTTCATGCGAGCAACATAATCATCAAGCGTGACATCTTGCGTTTCAGAGCCACTGGCTGTAGTTGAAAAACGGAGTAATTTAGTAATGGCTTCTTTATTTGCAAAATCTTCAACTGGCCCTTCTTTCAGTACCAAACCAAATTCATTCCAGAATTTCTGATAAGTGTCTTTATCCTGCTCGTTCATTTTTTCAAGCATGGCTAAAATACGTTTGGTACATGCTGTACGAATACTCTCAACTTGTTTGTTGTCTTGTAAAATTTCACGAGACACGTTAAGCGGCAAATCACTGGCATCAACAATACCTTTTACAAAACGCAAGTATCTTGGTAAAAACTGAGTTGCATCATCCATTATAAAAACGCGTTTTACATAGAGTTTTAAACCGTGCTTCACTTCTTGTTGCCACATGTCATAGGGTGCATGTGCTGGTATGTAAAGTAAGCTTATGTAATCGTGCTTGCCTTCAACATGGTTGTGTGACCAAACTAAGGGATCAGTGTAATCATGCGATATATGCTTATAAAGCACTTTATACTCTTCATCACTGACGTCAGATTTTTGCATGGTCCATAAAGCAGTGGCTTTATTTACGGTCTCAAATTCGGTAGCTTGCTTCTCATCGTCTTCTGCTGCTGCTTTTTTCATGACTATAGGCCAGCAGATATGATCTGAATACTTACTGATGATACTGCGGATGCGCCAATCACTTAAAAACTCATCGTCTTCAGTTTTAATGTGTAAGGTGATTTCTGTACCACGGGTTAATTTTTTTTCTAAGCCAATGGTAAATTCACCATCTCCTTTTGACTCCCAAACTATCCCTTCTTCAGGCGCAGACCCTGCACGACGGCTTTTAACTGTTACTTTATCAGCCACAATAAATGCCGAATAAAAACCGACGCCAAACTGACCAATTAACTGTGAATCTTTAGCATTCTCACCAGTTAGTTGACTCATGAATTCTTTAGTCCCTGATTTAGCAATAGTACCTAAATTCTCAACCGCTTCATCCCAATTTAATCCGATACCATTATCGCTTATGGTTATCGTTTTAAGCTTTTCATTTGATTGAATCGTAATTTTTAAATCAGAATCATCTTCAAAAAGTGACCCATTAGATAAGGCTAAAAATCGCAGCTTATCTAACGCATCTGATGCATTTGAAATAAGTTCTCTAAGAAAAATTTCTTTATTAGAATAAAGCGAATGCACTACTAAATGCAGCATTTGCTTTACTTCAGTTTGAAATCCCATCGTTTGTTGCTGACTGACCATCTCTTAATCTCCTGTTGGGCATTTTATTGATTTCATTTATATAGGGTTGTTTTCTAAAATTTCAAGGGAGTATGGTGGTGTTAAAGCAAAAAAATATTGGTTTCCGCACATCCCAGGGCCGAAGCCTTGATGCAGCCATATTGTTCACCATAAGTCAGCACAAAACTGAAACATGCAATGAACTAAGAGAGCTCGTCATTGCGAGGCTACGAAGCAATCCAGAGAGTTCGGAGTGGCGGCCACTGGATTGCTTCGTAGCCTCGCAATGACGCACTTTTTTAGGACAGTGTGTAATTTCATAACTGTTTTCCATGAGATGATTTGTAGGTAACGATATGGCTACATCAAGGCTACGGCTCTGGTTTTAACCTAGGATATGAGCGGAATGCGCTTTCGCTTATCTAACAAAATCAATATGCCGCTCTGATAAACTGTCATGATTAAATCGGTATCCAAGATCTGTAAATGTTTTAAGCGTTTCTAAATCGTCAATTTGATTCCGCATGAGAAACCTGGCCATTGCACCTCTTGCTTTTTTTGCATGGATACCAATCATTTTAAGTTCGGTATTTTTTTTCTCATAAAAATTGATCGTAACTGTTGGGTAGTTTATTTTTTTCTCATCAACCGCTTTAAAGTACTCAGTAGAAGCCAAATTAATCAATACAGGATTGTCGTGTTCTGCTAATTGTTGGTTTAAAGCACTTGTAATCGAGGTTTGCCAAAAGTTATATAAGTTATTGCCACAGGGATTAGCCAGGCGAACACCCATTTCAAGTCGATACGGTTGGATTCTATCTAAGGGTCTAAGCAATCCATAAAGCCCAGACAAAATAGCCAAATGGCATTGCGAATACTCTATAGAAGTATTATCCCAACATGCAGCTTGCAAGCTTTGATAGACATCACCTTGAAAAAGTAATAATGCAGGATAAGTCTGGGACAACTGTGGATCTTGAAGTACAAATTCTTGATAGCGATCAAAATTTAAAGTTGCTAACGCTTGAGATAAACTCATTAAACCCGCAATGTCTTCCTTCGTTTTAGATTTCATTAAGGAAACCAACTCTAAGGTTTTACTGTCAAATTGCGGCAGTGTGGTGTTTTGGGTGTAGGGTTTATTAATAGCTAATAACTTTTTTGCTGGTGATAATAAAGTTAACATTTCAATACCAATAAATTAACGCAGAAATTCCAGGGGCTGTTGCTATTTACCCCCAGCTCCCATACCAGCATAAGGCCTGTGCATGAAAATAGTAATGGGCTCACTCGTATTCAGCACATTACCGCCTGCATCTAAAACTTGAATCGCAATAGTATGCGATCCGCGATAAATACCATTCAATTGAAACAAGAGCGCCGTTTGAGGATCACCAAGTGGCGATCCATCAAATATCAATTGCAACACATCACCTGGTGCTAAATCAGGTTCCAATTGTGCTGCTACAACTAAATAACCTTGATTGTTACGTATGGTTGCTTCATTTTGCGGTTGGTTGATCGCAATTTTAGTATAACCATGATCTTTCTGTTCTGAGCTTGCATTAGGCTGCGGCACTGGGCTTGATAAGCCTTTCGGTGGCGCGTAGCTTTGGGCATTAGGTATTGACAGTTGCTCCGCACCCTCATGTGGCGTATCACTAAAATGAACATTACCTTGACTGTCAGTCCATTTGTAAATTTGCGCATGAGCTGCGCAAATTACAGTGATTAACGAGACCGCGAATATTGTTTTTTTCATTATATACCCTCGTACTAGAGACTATAATACAACTCAAATTCATAAGGATGTGTCAGGCTTCTTATTTTATTAATTTCCTCTTCCTTCATGCTGATGTAGTTGTTAATAAAGTCCCTGCTGAAGACATCACCTTGAACTAAAAACTCATGATCGGCTTTTAAATGATCCATCGCTTGCTCTAATGAAGAACAAACAGTAGGTACATCCATAAGCTCTTCTGGTGGTAAATCATAGAGATCTTTATCTATAGCCTGACCAGGATGAATTTTCTTTTGAATGCCATCAAGACCAGCCATCAGCATAGCAGAAAAGGCAAGATAAGGGTTTGCTGTTGGATCTGGGAAACGCACTTCAATTCGACGTCCCTTGGGATTGCTTACATGGGGAATACGAATTGCAGCAGATCGGTTTCGTGCAGAATATGCCAGTAAAACAGGTGCCTCAAATCCAGGAACGAGGCGTTTATAACTGTTGGTCGCTGGATTGGTAAAGGCATTGAGTGCCCGTGCATGCTTTATAATACCGCCTATATAATAGAGCGCCATGTCGGAAAGTCCGGCATATTGATCACCAGAAAATAAATTCACACCGTCTTTGGCTAAGGATTGATGACAATGCATGCCACTGCCATTATCACCGACTAAAGGTTTGGGCATAAATGTCGCTGTTTTGCCATAATTGTGTGCGACGTTGTGAATCACATATTTTAAAATTTGTATTTCATCTGCCTTTTGAGTCAACGAGTTATATCGAGTAGCAACTTCACATTGGTTGGCAGTGGCTACTTCATGATGATGCGCTTCGACTACAGTGCCTAAAGACTCTAAGGTCAAACAAATTGCAGAGCGAATATCATGTGACGAATCAACAGGAGGAACTGGAAAATAACCGCCTTTTACAGGTGGTCTGTGACCAATATTACCACCTTCCATTGCCTTACCTGAATTCCAGTGCGCCTCATCAGAATCGATTTTATAAAACGACCCGCTCATACTGGTTTCCCACTGTACGCTGTCAAATAAGAAAAATTCAGGTTCAGGTCCAAAATACACTTGATCAGCAAGACCTGTAGATTGCAAATAAACTTCCGCACGTTGAGCCAAGGAACGAGGACATCGGTCATATCCCATCATGGTTTGTGGATCAACCACATTGCATCGAATAAATAAGGTATTGTCCTGGAAAAAAGGATCTAATTTTATGGAGTCAAAATCAGGTATCAGTGCCAAATCCGATTGATGAATTTTTTGCCATCCTTTGAAAGACGAACCATCAATCATCTTGCCATTTTCAATGAAATCAGCATCTATTGACGAAACAGGAACAGTAATGTGTTGCTCTTTACCCAATATGTCAGTAAATCTAAGATCAACAAACTTAGCATCATGTTCTTTAATTGCCTCAAGCACCGCATTTTTACTCATTACTTAGCCTCCATGATAATTGGATTTTGGACAACACTGCGTACAGTCTTGCCTAAAGGGTAATTTCAACCAAAGTATACCTTAAGTGACTTATTAAGCCCAATAGATTAGACTCTATAGTTTAC
>JBIODT010000151.1:0-5270 GCA_044445305.1 Legionellales bacterium
CTCTAATCTCTACGTTCCGCGACTTGCCCGCAGAACGTAGAGATTAGAGAGGCCAACTGGTTAAAACGATACTGCGCACGGTCACAAACTCAATGCAAGTTGTCCTTTTCTTCTAAAGAAATAAGCCGCGCTTCCTGCTCCAACATCACAGGAATGCCATCGCGAATAGGATAGGCCAAGCGGTCAAATCGACAGATAACTTCTTGTTTTGTAAACAGCAACTTACCCTTACATAAAGGGCAAACGAGTAGATCCAATAATTTTTTATCCACGTGATTCTCCTTGAGTAACTTTATTTCGTACATACACAGGCTCTGCTGCAGCGACAGGAATAGGCTTGATTTTTGCGTGCAACGCCAAACGAATCATAACAGCAGCATTAGGATATAAAGTTAGCCTGGTATTGATTTGTGATTTTAATACATCGGGAATGCGCTCCCAATAGACATCTATCCCAACCCCTGCCAGTATTACGGGTTGCTGTACAGGCAATTGTATCTCATGCGCAGCATTCACTTTATCTACTGATATTAAGGCATTTTCTGAGAAATAGCTCCAATAAAGCTCGTTCATTCGTGCATCCAGCACCGCTAGTACGGATGAATGTGCATGTTCTTTTTGTTCACGTGCAGCATAGGCAATCGCCCCCAAGCTACTGACTGGTATTAAGCCTAAATCATGCGCATAAGCAAGCCCCTTGGCAATACTACAAGCAATACGCAAACCCGTAAAACTTCCAGGACCACAACCAAAAACGATGCCATCCAACTGACTTATTTTTAAATCGGCTTGCGTCATTAATTGGTCTATCATGGGCAATAACAATTGGGCATGCGTTTTTTGACTAGGCTGCTCCTCGCACAACATTTCGTTATCAACCATCAAGGCCACGCTGGCCAGTTCAGTAGATGTATCAATCGCTAACAGTTTCATATTCTAACGCCAGTTCGCCAATAAATTTTAAAACCCTTGCTTCATCACGTGTCTTGGGGATTTGTGGCAAGCTTGCTAAAATAGCCCGCCCGTACTCTCTACCCGTAAGACGAGGATCGGCCAATACCAACACACCTTTATCACTGATGTCTCGAATCAGGCGCCCTACTCCTTGTTTTAACGCAATCACCGCATTAGGCAAGGACAACTCGTCAAATGCCGATAATCCTTTGTCTTTCAAATAAGCCATTCTGCCACGAATCACCGGATCAGCTGGACTTGCAAAAGGCAGTTTATCAATAATAACACAAGAAAGCGCCTCACCTTTTACATCCACGCCCTCCCAAAAGGTGGCCGTCCCTAATAGTACGGCGTTACCCAACTGTCTAAAACGGGCTAATAATATGGGTTTGGCTTCTTCGCCTTGAATTAATAAAGGGTAATTTAATCTATTACCCATAATTGCAGCCACCTGTTTTAAAGCCCTATGGCTTGTAAATAAGAAAAAACAACGTCCACCACAAGCTTCTATTACTGGCATCACCCGTTCTAATAACGACTCATAATAACGCGGGTCTTTAGGATCAGGCAAACCACGAGGCAAATACAGTAAGGCTTGTTCCTGATAATCAAAAGGACTGGGTAATAACAAAGTTTTGGCCTCATCCAGACCCAAGGGTTTACAAAAACAAGCAAAAGAGGATGCCATAGTTAACGTGGCGGAAGTAAACACATAAGTACAGACTTGGTGCTTCAATGAAGCACTAAAGGGTGCGGCAACATCATAAGGTGTGGTATGAAATACCAAGGTGTGTTTAAAACGTTCGAGCCAGTGAATTTTATCCTTACTTGACTGAGCAAATGACAATAAAATGTTTTTCAAGCCTTCCATGCGTTCTTTACAGCGCGCAAGTGCAAGGACTTCAGCAATACCCTCATCATTCAAACAAAGCATTAACTCTTCGATTAATGCCAACCAATTGTCCCAAAGCAACATAAAGGCTTTATTGGACTTAACCTCATCCCAACTAATACGATCTTCTCGTGCGGGCAAAGCAGTTACCAACGCATCCATCAGCCTATCGGCTTTATGACTTAAGGCTTTTAAGGGTTGATTCGCAAGATCCAAAACAGGCCACTCACCAATCATGTCATCCAATAAATCACAAAACTGACGGGTGCCAATGCGCTCTCCATGAAAGGTAGTGGCAATTTCTGCAAGCTGGTGTGCCTCATCAAAAACAACCACCTCAAACCCAGGCAATAATTCGCCAAAGCCATCTTGCTTTAATCGTGAATCTGCAAAAAAAAGATGGTGATTAATGACCACTAAATCAGCTTCTAAGGCTCGCTTGCGCGCTTTAACCAAAAAGCAAGTATCATAATGAGAGCATTCAGAACCCAAACAATTTTCCGCGGTAGATGTCACGTAATGCCACACCGAAGAATCTTCTTTAATTTCCGGCAACTCCGATCGCTCACCATCCTTCATTTGCGACAATTTATCACGCACATGCAAAATTTCATGCAGGCATTGAGGATGTTGGGATTGACCTTCTTCCGCATGCAAGGCAACACGATGCTGGCAAATATAGTTGGCACGACCTTTTAAATTTTGAATACGCAGGGGCAAACCCAAAGCGCGAACCAAGGTGGGTATGTCTTTTTGATAAAGTTGATCTTGTAAGGTTTTGGTGGCGGTTGAAATCAGTGTTTTTTTTCCACTCAACAAACAAGGCAATAAATAGGCGAAGGTTTTGCCGGTACCAGTGCCAGCTTCGGCAACCAGTATTGATGGGTTTACTATGGCGTCTGCAATAGCAACTGCTAAATCAGATTGTGGCGCGCGGGCTACAAATCCGGGTATGGCAGTTGCCAATCGTCCCTTATTACTCAAAAGTCGCCGACAAGATTCAGCGAGTGAGCCTATTTCTTCCACTCTTTTTGCAAATATTGGCGCTTCTCTTTAACTTCTTCCCAATCCTTTGCATCAGCAGGCCCGTCTTTTTTGGAAGTGATATTAGGCCAAGCACTGGCAAGTTCAGCGTTTAATTGTTTAAATTGCTGTTGCTCATCGGTTAAATCATCCTCAGAAACGATGGCATTCACTGGGCATTCTGGTTCACACAATGCACAATCAATACATTCGTCTGGATCAATCACTAAAAAATTGGGGCCTTCATAAAAGCAATCCACAGGACATACTTCCACGCAATCAGTGTATTTACAGCGAATACAACTCTCTGTGACTACAAAAGTCATAACTTACCCTTCAATAAAACTAAGAAAATTACTGCTATTAAAGCACAAAAGGCTCTATTTAGGCTAGGGATTTTACCAATTCACAGCTATTGTCCCTATTAATATAATTGTGTAGTATGAGAACATTTTTTGTTTTGAAATTCACGGAGACCATCAATGGCAAATTATAAGGCACCTGAGCCTACCTATAAGGAATGGCAACGGGTTAAATCAATCGCTATTCGCATATTATGTCCACCCATCCTTATTTGGGATTTATTAAAACTGGTTGTTAATAAATTAGCTGGTGTTGCTGTTGGACGTATGATTTTACCCGCTCAAAGGCGTTCCAATAGATATGACCGTATTATTGATGACAAACCTACGAATCCAACACATGAATACCATACTATAGTGACACATGATGGGGTTGAATTAGACACTCTGGAAATGAAGCACTGTTCGAAACAAAACAACGAGCCTCAAGACCAAAAATACATTATCAACTTTCTTGGTAATGCCCAAGCGTACCAACAAATCCTTTCTACTATGCAAACTGATGCGGACACACTGCAGTCCAATGTAATCGGTTTTAATTTTAGAGGTGTGGGGCGCAGTACAGGTAATGCAACCTCAACAAATGATTTGCTTATTGACGGTATCGCACAAGTACAACGTTTATTAGATCTAGGGGTTACACCGCAAAATATTACACTAAAGGGGTACTCAATTGGTGCCGCAGTTGCAAGCTTGGTGGCTCACCACTTTCATCAACAAAACCAACCTATTAATGTATTTAGTGATCGCTCTTTCTCTTCCCTTACTAACGTGCTGGTAGGTTGGATTCGTACTCATTCCAGCCCTCAAGAAACCTTCGGCATGAAGTTATTAGGATGGCTTGCAAAACCCTTTATTAAACTGGCTCTGATTTTAACCAAATGGGAAATTAATGCTGATGATGCTTTTCTAGCTATTCCTGAGGCGCATCGAGAATATGTATTGGTTAGATCCCCTAAAAATGTAAGGACTGACGAAGTTATTGATGATTCTATTATTACTCACTATGCATCCATCCATGCAGCACTGAAAGATGAACGGCAAGCAAAAAAAGCCGAACTCGATGCAGAGATTATTAACAATCAAACAGATCAGCCTCATTTAAACAACAAACTCACTTCTTTGACCGAAGCTCGAGCCCAATTCAAAAAAAGAAAAATGCAAAACACCGCTCCAAACCCGGATGGGCATGAGGTCTCTATGAGAAACCTGCTTAATAGCACTGCTGAATCAGCTCAGACTTTCTTCCAAAATTTTGTACTTAATGCCCATCAGGATCATGCAATCCATGCCGATCCAATCAGAATAATGCTACAATAAAATGTATCTTTAAAAAACGTATGAGAATTTAAATGAACCGAACACTATTTTGTTGTAAATTAAAACAAGAAGCCGAAGGCCTGCAAAAAGCACCCTTTCCTGGGCCTTTAGGTGA
This sequence comes from Legionellales bacterium, assembly GCA_044445305.1. GTDB lineage: Bacteria > Pseudomonadota > Gammaproteobacteria > Legionellales > Legionellaceae > Legionella. The sequence goes on from JBIODT010000151.1 coordinate 4,667, forward strand.
AAAAGTTTTTAATGAAGTATCCAAACAAGCCTGGAGTATGTGGTTGTCACATCAAACCATGTTAATCAATGAATACCGCTTAAACCTAAGTGATGCCAAGTCCCGAGAATTTTTAAAAAATGAAATGCAACAGTATTTTTTTGGTAATGGCTCAGAAAAACCATCAGGATATACCTCTCGTACCTGAAGACACAGGAGTTTTCGCAACTTGATTTTTACGGCTACTAAATTTTTAAAAGCGAGTCATGCCAGCCCTATTGCCAGTTTTTAAACGTTTTATAGCCTTAAAAAGCGCCAGCGAAAATCCAGTGTGGCTCGGAGCCAAAATAAAGGACTAAACTATGTTTCATGAGCTATTGCACGTTAATCAGGAAGTTGCTGAAGCCATTAGGAGCAACAAACCTATAGTTGCGCTTGAATCCACTCTTATCTCACATGGTATGCCCTATCCTGATAATTTAACTACGGCCTTAGTCGTTGAAGCCCTCATTCGCCAACAAGGCGCAATTCCTGCGACTATAGCTCTTTATCAAGGAAAAATTCATATTGGACTTACTGAAACAACCATGGAGCATCTGGCCCAAAGCAAAGAAGTCATCAAAGC
>JBIODT010000152.1:0-5237 GCA_044445305.1 Legionellales bacterium
TAACTCATTACCTTTATTCAAGCCTGATTGCCTGATCGTAAAGACGAATTTCCACATTCAACGGGTTCAAACGGTGTGCAACGTCAACGTCAAAAAAACAAGCACGCGTGCAGTGGTCATGAGTATACATGTGAGTAGATCCACCGAGTCACCTCGGTGGATCGCCTGAGTATACCTTATTCCTTCTTTTTCTTTTTAGGCATGTACAAATCAGTAATCGTACCTTCAAAGGCCTCTGCGGTTTGAGCTATGGTTTCTGACAAAGTCGGATGTGGGTGTATGGTCAGTGCTATGTCTTCAACGTCACAACACATTTCAATGGCTAATGCGGTTTCAGAAATCAGATCACCGGCATTAACACCAACAATACCCGCGCCTAAAATACGGTTGGTATCGGGGCAGAACAACAACTTCGTCATTCCTTCATCACGGCCCATACTGAGTGCACGGCCACTGGCAGCCCAAGGGAAAGTTGCTTTTTCGTAAGAAATATTACTTTCTTTGGCTTCTTTTTCTGTTAACCCAACCCAAGCCAGCTCAGGATCAGTGTAGGCCACACTGGCAATGCATTTGGGTTCAAAATAGTGTTTTTTTCCTGCAATGACTTCTGCAGCTACTTTTCCTTCGGGAATGGCTTTATGGGCAAGCATGGGTTGGCCGTTGACATCACCAATAGCAAAAATATGGGGAACATTGGTTTTTAGCTGATTATCAACTTTAATAAAACCACGATCATCAACCTTCACACCAGCTTTATCAGCATGAATAGTGCCACCATTTGGTTTTCTACCAACAGCAACCAAAACTTGTTGGAAACAAAGTGGTTTATCAGTAGCATGAGCACCTTCCATGGCAACATGGATGCCATCTGTTTTTGCCTCTATTGCAGTAACCTTTGTTTTTAGAAGGAATTTAATTCCTTTTTTAACCATGCGCTTTTGTAAAACAGAAACCAAATCTGCGTCAGCACCAGGAATTAATTGATCTAAAAATTCAACAACAGTAACCTCTACACCCAATGCTGAGTAGACAGTTGCCATTTCAAGACCGATAATGCCGCCACCCAAAACAAGAAGTGACCCTTTAATATCCGCAAGTTCCAAAGCACCTGTAGCACTAAAAATGCGTTTGTCTTCTGGGATAAAAGGCAAATTAATTGACTCAGAACCTACCGCAATGACCGCATGTTCAAACTCAACTTCAACGGAGCCATCATTGGTTTCAATCGTAACTTGATGCGTTCCTGAAAAACGACCCATTCCAGTAATTACTTCTACTTTGCGTTGTTTCGCCAGTGCTTTTAAACCGCCGGTTAATCTTGAAACCACAGAATTTTTCCAAGCAACTATTTTTTTATTATCCAAACTGGGCTTACCAAAGCTAACACCCTGCTCCGACATTTCATGCGCTTCTTCTACTACTTTGGCTATGTGCAATAAAGCTTTTGATGGGATACAACCCACGTTTAAGCAAACACCACCAAGTGAGGCATATCGTTCTACTAAAACAACTTTTTTACCTAAATCAGCAGCTCTAAATGCAGCTGTATAACCACCGGGACCGCTTCCTAGTACGACAACATCTGTTTTAATTTTATTAGTCATATTTAAACCTTATAGTAAAATTCGTCTTATATCAGACAAGGACTCACTTATAAACCTGGTAAATCTCGCAGCCTCTGCACCATCTATAACACGGTGATCGTAAGACAATGAGAGCGGTAAGATAAGCCTTGGCTTTAATTCTTCTTTAATGTATACCGGTTTGATAACTGCCCGCGACAAACCCAGTATAGCGACTTCGGGACTATTCACTATGGGAGTAAAAGCCGTACCACCAATACCGCCCAAGCTGGATATAGTAAAACAACCACCAGACATGTCTGCTGGCATTAAATTCTTTTCCCGAGCCTTCTGACTTAACCTTGCCATTTCTAGCGCAATTTCAGATACGGTTAATTTATCGGTATTTCTGATAACAGGTACGACCAAACCATTGGGTGTTTCTACAGCAATACCAATGTTGCAATATTTTTTATAAATTAGATGGTCACCACTTGCATCAAGTGATGCATTAAATTGTGGATAAACACGCAATGCTTTACTTATCACCGCACATACAAAAGCAAGAACGGTTAATTTGTAACCTGCTTTGTTTGCATGCTCTGCCTCAGATTTTCTAAATAATTCAAGTTCTGTTATGTCGGTTTCATCAAAGTGCGTTACATGAGGAATGCTTATCCATGATCTATGAACATTAATCCCCGTAGCTTTTTTAATTTTACTTAATGGCTTACTTTCTATTTCGCCAAATTTGGTAAAATCAATTGCTGGTATCACGGGTACATTGAAACCACCAGTAGCTGAACTGGCACTTAAGCGTTCTTTGACATAGATTTGTAGATCATCTTTTGTAATCCGATCCTTACGCCCACTGCCTTTTACCTGTGATAGCGTAATGCCAAGCTCTCGCGCCATTCGTCTTACAGCAGGGCCTGCGAATAGAACGCCAGAAGAGTCAATAACAGGCGCTGATGTAGTAGCTGCATCTGACGCAAGCGTGCTTGTATTGGCACTTGCTGACAATTCATGCTCGCTTGTATCTGCTACAGCAACAAGAGGCGGCATTGATTGATGTTCTTGAGCACTTTCTCTTGGCTCATCGGCATCCTGATGCTCTGCCTTCGCATCAATGGACTCCACTTCAGCAAAAAGAATAACATCGCCTTCAGCTACTTTATCACCAACCTTCACACTGATTTTTGTAACCTTGCCAGCAATTGGAGAAGGTATCTCCATACTCGCTTTATCTGTTTCTAGAGTAATTAAAGAAGTATCCTTGCTGATTTCATCGCCGACCTTAACAAGAACTTCAATAACATCAACGTGTGCAGAACTGCCTATGTCAGGAACTTTAATTTCTATTTCATTTGCCATCTCTATCCTCAGTATTCAGTTTCTAACTTTTAAATGGAAACCGGATCCAATTTATCTGGGTTAATATGATAACGTTTCATTGCATCAGCAATTATTGCTTTATCTAAGTTCCCTTCTGCGACAAGAGCATTTAGTGCTGCTAATACTATATAATTCGCATTGACTTCAAAGAAATGACGTAAACGTTCACGCGTATCACTTCGGCCATAGCCATCAGTACCTAAAGTGACGTAACGGTTAGGAATAAAAGTGCGAATTTGATCTGCATAAATGCGCATGTAATCTGTCGCAGCAACAACCGGACCTTGTCGCCCTTTTAACTGTGATGTGACATAACATTCTTGCTCTTTTTCTTGTGGGTGCATGGCATTATAACGCTCTACAGCTAAGCCATCACGTCGCAGCTCATTAAAACTGGTCACACTCCAAACATCTGAAGTAATTGAATAATCATCTTCTAACATTTGTGCGGCCTTAATGACCTCACGTAAAATAGTGCCACAGCCCATCAACTGCACGTGATTTTTAGATTTTTTCTGGCTTTCTTTAAATGGATACATACCGCGAAGAATGCCCTCCTCTACGCCTTGGGGCATATCTGGCTGCAGATAATTTTCATTCATCACCGTAATGTAATAAAAAACATTTTCCATTTTTTCAAACATGCGGTACATACCATTTTGAATAATGACAGCGAGCTCATAAGCAAAAGTCGGATCGTATGCAATGCAGTTAGGTATGGTTGACGCATACAAATGACTATGACCATCTTGATGCTGCAACCCTTCACCAGCTAAGGTTGTTCTGCCAGCAGTTGCACCAAGCAAAAAGCCCCTGGCTTGCATGTCGCCTGCTGCCCATGCCAAATCGCCAATGCGTTGAAAACCAAACATAGAGTAATAAATATAAAAGGGAATCATTGCTAATTTATTAGAGCTGTACGAGGTTGCCGCAGCCATCCAGGAGCAAAAAGCGCCCGCTTCATTAATGCCTTCTTCTAAAATTTGACCGTCACGAGCCTCACGGTAATACATGACCTGTTCATGATCTACCGGGGTATAAAGTTGACCTACAGGCGAATAAATACCTATTTGGCGGAACAAGCCTTCCATACCAAAAGTTCGGCATTCATCAGGTACAATGGGCACTATTTTGGACTTTAATTCTTTGTTTTTTAATAAAATAGACAGGATACGAACAAAGGCCATGGTTGTTGATATTTCGCGCTCACCCAAGCCTTTTGTAACACTTGCAAAATCATCTAAAGGCGGTGCAGGTAATGGTGTAGCAGAAGTAGATCTCGCTGGTAAATAGCCACCTAATGCTTCTCTTTGTTTTTTCATATAGGTGATTTCAGGGCTGTCATCAGCAGGTCTGTAAAATGGCAACTCGGCTATATTATCATCGCTAACGGGAATGCTGAATCGGTCACGAAATGCACGCAATTGTTCAATAGTCATTTTTTTCTGTTGGTGCGTGATGTTTTGTCCTTCACCGGCGGCACCCATACCATAACCTTTAATAGTATGTGCCAAGACAACTGTCGGGCTGCCTTTATGTGCTACTGCTTTTGCATAAGCTGCAAATACTTTTTGGGGATCATGGCCACCTCTATTTAAACGCCATATCTCGTCATCAGACAAATGCTCAACCATTTTCTTCAGCTCAGGATACTGACTGAAAAAATGCTCTCGGACATAAGCTCCATCATTGGCTTTATAGGCTTGATAGTCGCCATCCAGGCATTCTTCCATCCGTTTTTGCATCCATCCATCTTTATCTTGAGCAAATAAAGGATCCCAGCGCCCTCCCCAGACCACTTTAATCACATTCCAGCCAGCACCTCGGAACACGCCTTCTAATTCCTGAATGATTTTGCCATTTCCGCGCACAGGACCATCAAGACGTTGTAAGTTGCAGTTAACTACAAAGATAAGGTTATCAAGCTTTTCCCTGGCAGCAATGCTTAAAGCACCTACTGACTCGGGCTCATCCATTTCACCATCACCCAGAAAGGCCCAAACATTACGCCCTTCTGCTTTAATTAAATCTCTATTTTCCAGATACTTTAAAAAACGAGCTTGATAAATTGCCTGTAATGGACCTAGTCCCATAGATACTGTAGGAAACTGCCAAAAATCACCCATCAGCCAAGGATGAGGATAAGAAGACAAACCATCAACTTCAACTTCTTGCCTGAATTTTTGTAATTGTTGTTCTGATAACCTGCCTTCAAGAAAAGCCCGTGCATAGATTCCTGGAGAAGAATGACCTTGAATATAAATGAGGTCACCACCATGA
>JBIODT010000153.1:0-5215 GCA_044445305.1 Legionellales bacterium
ACACTTGCCAATCTTTTCCGCAATGGTAGAATCCCTAGACCGATAATTGACTCTCTTTTCACCAATGGTAGAATCATTAGACCGACATTTGCCAATCTTTTCACCAATGGTAGAATCATTAGACCGACATTTGCCAATCTTTTCACCATCAGCCCAAAACTCATTATAATAGTGACTACAAAGTCTTATACTTAACTATATGCGCGCTGAGGCTTTAGTTAGAGCTCTGTACCTAGTTTGTGGCCACGCGCAGTATAGCTATTCATTTCTATGCATCAATAAATCTAAAATCAACAAAGCTGCGCCAATACTAATAGCACTGTCGGCAATATTAAAAGTAGCAAAGTGATGGTGCCCATAATAGACGTCTATAAAATCTATCACATAACCATAAAGCCCTCTGTCCAATAAATTCCCCACAGCACCACCTAAAACAAGGCTGACACCAACAGACTGCAGTTTGTCTTGAGTTGAAGTACGCCATAACCAAACGATTAATAAAATACTCATCAAAAAACTAAAGCCAGCAAGAAACCACCGGTGCCATTCACCAGCGCCGCTTAAAAAACTAAAAGCAGCACCGGTATTATAAGCCAAGGTAAGATTTAACATGGGAAAAACAGGTATGGGCTTATAAGCAATTAAAGCGATACTGATCCAGTATTTACTTGCTTGATCCAAAATAAATACTGCAATACTCAGCATAAAACAATGCCATTTTTTCATATAAATTGTCTCACCTCATCCACACCACTAATCGTTCCGACACAACGCAAACACAACTCAGGATGCTGATGATCCTGACCTACATCCGCTCTTCTATGCCAACAACGCGCACACTTTTCATAAGTACTTGCAGCAACTGCAATAGAAATGCCATATTCACTAGCAACCAAGCCCGCTGGAGCATGACTCATAGGCTCAACTTTAGCGCCAGAGGTGATTAATAAAAAGCGCAACTCTTCGCCTAAACGAGTCAGTTTAGGCATCACATTGGCATCAGCATACAAAGTCACCTCTGCAGCCAAGGCTGAACCGATAATGCCTTGCTTCCTGGTTTCTTCTAAAGCTTTATTCACCTCATCACGAATGACATACAATTGCTCCCAATCATCCATATTCACGTCGGCGATAGGAGGCCAAGCATCATACCAGCTGCCAATAAAAATGGACTCATTATTGGTTCCAGGCAATGATTGCCATATTTCTTCGGCTGTAAACGACAAAATAGGTGCCAACCAAAGCGTGAACGCTTGAATGATATGGTACATTGCCGTTTGACAAGAACGACGAGCCAGGCTTTTCTGAGCAGTGGTGTATTGCCTGTCCTTAATCAAATCCAAATAAAAACTGCCCATATCCACAGCACAGAAATTATGGATTTTTTGATAAATAACATGAAACTGAAACTGCTCATAAGCGACTAAAATTTCTTCTTGCAACAGCTGGCAACGCCTTAACGCCCACCGGTCTAACTCTAACATCTCTAAAGGCTGCACACTGTCTTGCTCTGGCTCAAAATCACAAAGATTGGCCAGCAAAAACCGCGCTGTATTGCGAATTCGACGGTAGGCATCTGCATTGCGTTTGATGATTTCTTCCGAAATACTGACTTCATGCCGGTAATCAGTAGACGCAACCCATAATCGTAAAATATCAGCACCATACTGACTAACCATCTTATCCAAGGCTACATAATTACCTTTAGATTTTGACAGCTTTTTGCCCTCAGCATCTACAGTATAACCATGGGTTAAAACTGTTTTATAAGGTGCAACACCGTACATGGCAACCGCTGTAGTTAATGATGAATTAAACCAGCCCCGATGTTGATCTGAGCCTTCAAAATAAACATCAGCAGGAAAATCCAAAGCTTTATTTTGTTTCAAAACACTAAAATGCGACACACCAGAATCCAACCAAACATCAATTGTATCTGTAATTTTATCGTAGTTTTGAGCATCTTCTCCCAGCAAATCAGCAGTATCTAATGCAAACCAGGCATTTATTCCCGAGTGCTCAATCAGCACTGCAACTTTTTCAATCAGTTCCAAAGTATCAGGATGTAATTCACGGGTTGTGCTGTGAACAAATAAAGGCAAGGGAGTACCCCAGGCTCTTTGTCTTGATATGCACCAGTCGGGCCGACTTTCAACCATGTTGCTGATGCGAGCGTTACCCCAATCAGGCACCCAGTTCACGTCTTTAATTTGTGTCAATATTGCTTGGCGTAAATTACTTTTATCCATAGAAATAAACCACTGTGGCGTGGCAAGAAAAATCATCGGCGATTTGTGCCGCCAGCAATGTGGGTAACTGTGTTGAATCAATCCCTGCGCCAACAACACACCCTTTTCTGTTAGCAGCTCTAAAATCCTGTCATTCACTTTTAATACAGACAATCCAGCAAATAACGCCACATCTTCAGCAAAGCAGCCATTTGCTTTTACAGGATTAATTAAAGGCAGGTTGTACGCTTTTCCAGCCGCATAATCATCTGGTCCATGCGCTGGCGCAGTGTGCACACAGCCTGTTCCTGATTCAGTAGTAACATGACTGCCAAGTATTACTGGTACCTGTCTGTCATAAAAGGGATGGTTTAATTTAAAGTTCTCAAACAAGGCACCTTTCACAGGCTCACTTATTTGATATTGGCTCAGGCCAAAACGCGCCATGGCTGATTCAACTAAATCGGTAGCAATCAGATAATAGCTGTTGCCTGCGTCAACTAAAGAATAATCAATAACGGGGTTTAAACAAACGGCCTCATTGGCAGGCAGCGTCCACGGCGTAGTGGTCCAAATAGGCAGAGCTACTGGTTTCAGAGCGGTAGCGCCCTTAAAGCACTTGATAAATTGCTGTGGCTCTAAGGCAATAAAAGCCACATCTATGGAAGGAGACGTCTTTTCTTCATAATCCACTTCTGCTTCAGCCAAAGCTGAGCCGCAATCAATACACCAATGTACTGGTTTAAAACCTTGCTGCATGTGCCCGTTTTTGATCATCAAGCCCAGTGATCGGACTATATTGGCTTCATAACGAAAATCCATGGTGACATAGGGATTATACCAATCACCCAACACCCCAAGCCGTTGAAATTCTTCCTTCTGAATGTCTATTTGACTGGCCGCATAGTCACGGCATTTGCTTCTAAATTCTTCAGCTGATATTTTAACACCCGCTTTACCCACCTTTTTTTCTACATTAAGCTCAATAGGTAGGCCATGACAATCCCAGCCAGGAACAAAAGGCGCATCAAATCCGCTAAAGGATTTTGACTTAATAATAATGTCTTTAAGAATTTTATTCAGTGCATGCCCACAATGCAGGTGGCCATTTGCATATGGAGGACCATCATGCAAAATAAATTTTTTACAACCCAAGCGCGCTTTACGAATTTGTTCGTACAGGCCCTTTGCCTGCCAGTCAGCTAATAGAGCTGGTTCCCGAATTGCAAGATTTGCCTTCATAGGAAAAGAAGTATTAGGAAGATTTAGTGTCTCTTTGTATTCAGCCATATTGCCACCTTGCAAAAATTACATTTATATTCAAATAACCACAGGAACTGAGGTTATATGGGATGTCAAACAAATATATTATTTGTTGTAGCATCCCTAAAGGCTTGCGCCGCCGCAATATCATTATGAATCTGCGCAATCAGTGCATCCACTGTAGTGAATTTTAACTCATCACGCAACTTGTGTAAGAAAAATACTTGCAATAACTCACCATAAATTGATTCATCAAAATCAAACAAATGCACTTCCACACTGTTTTTTGTGCCATCAACCGTGGGGCGCTTGCCGACATTAGCTACGCCAAATACTATTTTGGAGTTCCTATAAACCTGTACTACAAAAACACCTTGTAATGGCAATGAGTTACGATAGATACCCAAATTAGCCGTAGGAATGCCCCATTGACGTCCACGTCCATCACCTGCTACGACGCGAGCACACATACTGTAAGTTCTACCTAAGTAATTGGCTGCATTATTCAGCTCACCCGTCTGCAGCGCAGCTCTAATGGTGGTGGAGCTTATTTTTTTACCCTCAATACAAAAATCTGAAAATACCTGCACGTCACAGCCAGATTGAGAGCCTAAAGCTTGCAGCAAACCCACATCACCGCTTCTATTGTTACCAAAACGAAAATCCCGTCCGATAAGAAGGTATTTTACTTTCAACATAGAAAATAAATAGTTATTGGCAAAATCAGTTGCAGAAATTTGTGCTAATTTATCATTGAATTTAATACAATAAACATAATCAACTTGGCATTGTTTTAACAGCTCAAGCTTCTCCCGCAAACTTGTAAGTCTTACTGGGGCATTGCTTTGTTGGAAGTATTCCCGTGGTTGCGGTTCAAACAACACCAGAACTAACGGCAGGCCCATATTATTGGCTTTAGTTCTTAAGGATTTTAGAAGGTATTGATGTCCTAAATGTACCCCATCAAAATTACCAACAGTAGCCACAGCACCCTTATCAAGAACAGCAAGATGTTGAATACCACGTAATAATTTCATTGAACGATTAAATCATGTGAATTAAAAATAACAGTATACTGGTTTTAAAGTATACCTGCCATTGGAATTTGAATAGAGTCCAGGGCTGTCCTATCTAATTTGATTCAAATCAAAGTAGATAGGACAGCCCTGGAATAGAGCTGCATGAGGAAGTTTTTATGTATCGTTGTATAATAATCCAGTATTAATGGTTTATTTTTGGCCTAACAATTAACACATCGCAATTGGCTCCGTGTAGAATTGCATTGGCTGTAGAGCCTAGCAATAAAGAAAGGCCATGTTTTCCATGACTTCCCGTGACCAGTAAATCAATTTGATGTTCTGCAGCTACTCGTAAGATTTCATTCTTGGTAGATCCGAACTCAATAAATCGGTGTTTGGCATCAACACCTAATTGATCTGCCAACTCATCAAGCTCTTTTTCAGCTTGCTCACGAATAGACAATTCAACTTCAGCAAACCCAGCAAACCCAGGATAAGCATATGCAGGAATGGGCTCAACAACATGCACCAAAATCAAGTCCGCACCATTTTCATCAGCGATTTTTTTCGCTTTATGTGCAGCCAAAACACCCACTTCATCAAAATCAGTAGCAAACAATACCTTTTTATACATCGTAATCTCCTTAAAATTGCTGCCTAATATATAGATTAGCAGATTTCCATTCATTTATAATGATATAATGC
>JBIODT010000154.1:0-5156 GCA_044445305.1 Legionellales bacterium
AAGCTGCATGCGTCTTTTTGCATGCAGCTTAGTTAAGTTTCGGTTACGGATACTTGTTGTTGGGGTGGATATGACTTTTCAAAAAGTGAATCTTTTGGATTATAATTATCAGCAATTGCGTCAGTTGTTGACTGAGTGGGGCGAAAAACCCTATAGGGCGCAGCAGATAATTCAATGGATTCATCAAGTTGGATCGGTTGATTTCACTGAAATGACTAATCTTGGTAAAGCCTTAAGAGAAAAACTCACCTCATTATCAGTAATAAGTCTGCCTGAAATTGTGAGCTGTCAAAAATCTAACGACGGTACTCATAAATGGTTACTGAAATTGACTTGCGGTAACTGCATAGAAACTGTGTTTATTCCTGAATCGAATCGAGGTACTTTGTGTGTGTCCTCACAAATAGGTTGCGCGCTTAATTGTTCTTTTTGCTCTACTGGGAAACAAGGATTTAATCGTAATTTAACCACTGCAGAAATAATTGGTCAGGTGCGATTAGCGGTTAGAGAGCTGTCGTTGACAGACGGAACTCATGACCGACGAGTAACCAATGTAGTGATGATGGGAATGGGTGAGCCCTTACTTAATTTTGATAATGTGGTTTCTGCCATGAGTCTCATGATGGATGATTTTGCTTATGGACTATCAAAACGACGTGTTACTTTAAGTACTTCTGGTATCTTGCCCGACTTAGAGCGTTTAAGAGAGGTAAGTCCTGTAGCCTTAGCGGTGTCGCTTCATGCGCCAACCGATGCGCTTCGAGATATTCTGGTGCCTATAAATAAAAAATATCCATTAGAGCAGTTAATGGATTTATGTAAAAGGTATTTCCAAGACGAACCGAGACGCAAGGTCACTTTTGAATACGTTATGTTAAAAGACATCAATGATCAACCGGAACATGCAGCACAACTGATAAAGTTGCTCAGTGATGTACCATGCAAAATTAATTTAATACCTTTCAATCCCTTCCCTATGACACAATATGAACGCTCATCGCAAGAAACCATCAATGCGTTTAGAGACAAATTACTTGTTAATGGTATCAATACGTTTACTCGTAAAACCAGAGGGGATGATATTGACGCTGCTTGTGGTCAACTGGCTGGAGAAGTGAAAGACAGAACCAGTCGCTCTGCGCGATGGCAAAAACTTCATTTCATAAAATAAGGTGCTCGTAAAAAGCACAGAATCATACGTATCTGCGGAAGGTATTCATGAGTGGTTTTTCATGCAGTTCTGTCCAAAGTCCAATTAAGTGGTTATAATGATTAATCATTGTTTATGTTAAGTGGTAATTGTGTTTAAAGTCGTAAGATTATTAATATTATTGAATTGTCTCATCTTACAAGCGTGCCAGAGTAGCGCTGACAAAGAAGTACAAGTACCCAGGAAACCCGATCTTAATAAGGCAGCAGCTTATAATATGCAATTGGGTTTAGGCTATTTAAAGCAGGGTGACAGACCCAGAGCAAAAAAGAAATTGCTTACAGCCTTAGATCAAGCACCTAATTATCCTGATGTAAACGCAGCAATTGCATACTATTTTGAGCAGACCAAAGAATTAGATCGTGCAAAAAAATATTATTTAAAAGCCATTTCTTTATCATCCAATAGCGGCGCCCAATTAAATAATTACGGTACTTTTTTGTGTCGTCAGGGTGAATATATAAAAGCGGAACTTTATTTTTTAAGAGCAGTTAACGATGTACGGTATGTCCATACTTCCGGGGCTTATGAAAATGCAGGTCTTTGTTCTTTGGCCATACCTGATTATAACAAAGCCAAGTATTATTTTACGACGGCATTGAATCAGGATCCCTCTAGACGAGAGTCGCTTTATGAGTTGGTTAAGTTAGAAAGTAAATTAGGTGATAATGCCGCAGCACTCAAGCAGCTGCAAAAATACCCCGCTTTGGTATCGAATGATCGTGTTTTTTTGGCTTTAGCTAAGGAAGTCGCTAGTAAAGCTGGCGATGTTGCCTTGTCTGAAAAATATGAGAATGATTACAAAAATATGGAGCTGGGATCATAATTATTGGAGTTTGGACAAAACGACATGCAAAAAGACGCATGTTGTTTTGTCCAAAGATCAAAAAGTACAATAAGTGGAGAAAATAATGAATACAATAAATGAGTTGGATGAATCAAATAATACTGAAACTGCTAGTGCAAGAATACAGCTTTCGACTGTACGTAAAAAAAAGGGATACAGTATTGAGTATGTAGCGAGTACGTTACATTTAAGGGCGCGGGTTATAGAGCTAATTGAAAACAGCGAGTTCAATTTGCTGCCAGAGCCGGTGTTTATAAAAGGTTACATTCGTGCCTATTCCAAGCTTTTGGACGTATCGCCGGAGCCTTTTCTTGCTGATTTTAATGCCCAATATGTTGCTGAAAAAAAGCCTGAGCGGGCTTTATGGCAGAGTAAACGCGAGTCTCATAAAGCAGAGCATGTTATCAGATGGTTTACATTGATTTTTGCAGTGGGTGTTTTGATGGCTGTTGGTATTTGGTGGCAAAAAAACAGAGACAACCAACAATTGTATTCAGCGAAAGAAACAGCTACTGATATTTCGCTGAATGAACCTACCACCGAAGTTAAGTTAACTGATTTATCGAAAATGCAGTCTATATTGACGCCTAGCCCACAAATGTCGACATTGGAGAAAAATGGTGCCTGAGCGAATTCAAGCCATTCGTGGAATGAATGACATAGTTCCAAGCAGATCACCTGCGTGGCGTTATGTTGAGACTGTTCTCATTGATTGTTTAAGCCGTTATGGTTATCAAGAAATTCGACCACCCATTATTGAAAGCACACAATTGTTCAAGCGAACTATTGGTGAAATAACGGATATCGTTGAAAAGGAAATGTATACTTTTGATGATTTGAATGGGGACAGCATCACACTTAGACCTGAAGGAACGGCCGGTTGCGTTCGTGCTTGTTTGGAACATGGCCTACTCCACAATCAATTGCAAAAACTTTGGTATATGGGGCCAATGTTCCGCCATGAAAGACCGCAAAAAGGACGATACAGACAATTTACGCAATTTGGTGTTGAAGCTTTTGGGTTTCATGGTGCTGCAATTGAGCTTGAGTTGATATCAATGTGTTGTAGACTTTGGCGTCAATTGGGCTTCATTGATTCAGTAGCGCTGCAAATTAATTCTTTAGGTACACTAGCAGAGCGACAACATTATAAAACGGTATTGATTGATTATTTACGCAGTCATTTTGATGAACTTGATGAAGACAGCAAGAGGCGTTTGGATAAAAATCCACTACGTGTTCTCGATAGTAAAAATCCACAAATGCAGCAACTGATTGCAAATGCACCCAAACTTATTGATGTACTGGAGGAAGAAAGCCGTTCTCAGTTTCAATCTTTCTGTAATGGGCTTGATGTCTTAGAAATACCCTATACCATTAATCCATTTTTGGTTAGAGGCTTGGATTATTATGGGCATCTCGTATTTGAGTGGGTAACTGACAAACTCGGCAGTCAAGCCACAGTCTGTGCCGGTGGCAGGTATGATGTGTTGGTAGAGCAACTTGGCGGTACTGCCACGCCAGCCGTAGGTTTTGCCCTGGGTGTTGAGCGCATATTACTTTTAATGGATGCTTTAAATTTGTTTGATTCACAACAGCCCAAGCAATCTTTGTTTGTAATTGCAACCAGTGATGTGGCCCAGATACAGGCACTCACGCTGGCCGAATCTATTCGTAATGCTTTACCTGAATTAGCGGTCCAGATTAATTCAGCAGGTGGTGGTTTAAAAAGCCAGTTTAAAAAGGCAGATAAAAGTGGCGCACGGTTAGCGCTGTTTTTAGGTGAAACTGAAATTGAAACGCAACAAGTGAGTATTAAAGATTTGCGTCAAGAAACAGTGCAGGTTACGATACATCAGAATCAACTCAACCAATTTTTACAAAATTATCTGGGATAGTATTATGTCTGTCTATATGACTGAAGATGAGCAATTAGAATCTATAAAAAAGTGGTGGAAACGTTATGGCAATATGGTTGTTGTTTGTTTGTCATTTTTGCTTCTGAGTGTTGCTGGGTATCGATACTTGCATTGGCATCAAGAAAAAATGACGCAACAGGCATCTACAACTTATGAAAACATGATGATGGAATTTTCAAATGACAATACTAAAGCAGTACGAGCCTATGCAAACGAGTTAATAAAAAATTACAGTTCTTCTGTTTATGCTGACGTTGCGCATATGACCTTGGCCAAGCTCTATATATCTAAAGACAAATTAGTGAAAGCTAAAGAGGAACTGCAGTTGGTGGTTGATAACAGTAATATAAAAACCTTGAAGCAAATAGCCAGAATTCGCGTAGCCAGAATACTCGCCGCTGAAAAGTCGTTTACAAATGCTTTTAAGGAATTGAGTAGCGTTGATGACAGCGTGTACTTGCCTGTTATTAATGAATTAAAAGGCGATTTGTACGGTTCAACGAAACAATACCAAGAAGCCATTAACTCTTATCACTTGGCTACCGATGAAGTGAAATCAAAGGGTATCGCCAATTTGTTTTTAGAGATGAAGACAAATGAGCTTGCTACTAAAAATGGCTAGTTTTTTTCAAAATTTAGTTTAATAAGGCATTGGGTGTTATGAAGATTAAAATAGTGATGTTGTTTTTATGTGTGCTGATGCAAGGGTGCTCGACAGTTGATGACTATATGTTGGGTAAGGACAATACCCCCAAACCAAAAGACATGGAACAAATACAATCCAAGATTAAAATGTCACAAAATTGGTCTGTTGCTGTAGCAAAACCACATAAAACCAATGATTATTTAAAGCTAAAGCCAGTCATTATTGGCGACAATGTCTATATTGCTGATGTAAGTGGCATCATTCAAAATGTTAGTGCAAATAATGGGCGGATCAAATGGACCGCCAAACTGAAACACGCTATTGTGAGTGGGCCAACCGTCGCTGATGGATATATAGCTGTTGGAACCAGTGCCTCTACATTGGCTCTATTCAGACAGGCTGATGGTCAAAAGTTATGGCAAATAAAAGTGTCTGGGGAAGTGTTGTCGCCTCCAGCGATATCCAATAAAAAAGTAATAGCTAAAACTATAGATGGTAAGGTGTTTGCTTTTGATGTCACTAGTGGCAAACAGC
>JBIODT010000155.1:0-5120 GCA_044445305.1 Legionellales bacterium
CACCTTCTCCCGCCAGCGGGAGAAGGGTCTCCGTCACTAGAATCAGTAACGACCTGCCATCGCTCAAACTTGAACGCAATCTGTGCGCTAAAAACTGCAGATTGTGACCGCGCGCAGTATAGCGAATTGACGACAAGCCCTAATGATGGAACTTACTTTTTGTTAATGTATGCCTGGGTACGCGCCGACGTCGTTTTTCATGAGTGTTCAGTATGTCATATACCAATTGTCCACGTAAATACATAGCGGCTAATCCAGCGCCTATAGCTAGAAAAAATCCAAAAAGGATGTAGCTGTAACCTAGAATCATCAGGTAGAAAAAAACCAAATGGTGCAATTTGGCCATAGAGAACAAAGCGGTATTTGATTCTGTTAAAAAGAATAAGATTCCCAGATCAAAAACAGGCAGGGATGCAATCACCATGGAAAATCCCAGCCAAAATGTTTTGGCTTTGTAGGGTTTTTCACAATGAACAATACGCTCACCAAAGAGGGCTCCTGTGCCCGATGCTACCGCCATCCCTAAAAAAATGGCTTGATAAATAGGTACCAACTGCTCAACGCCTATAACGCTAAGGAACGCATTAATCAGGATGGTTCCCACGACCGATAACAAACCAAAATAGATGGCTGCAAGCATACGTGGGTTAGAAAAAATAAGGGCTGAATCGTGTTTTTTCATGGTACACCTCCTAAGGATCGTGTCTGAAATAACTTTCCGTTTTGTTTGTGTAATTATAGTACATGTAATGTGTTTGTGGATGGATTTCCATATTATTTGTGAAGATCAGTATAGAAGCGCCATAAACAGATGATTTTCATATTTTCCATCAATACAAACAGCATTCTTATGAATCCCTTCTTTCTCAAATCCCAATTTTTTATAAAGCGCAATGGCAGTTTCATTGTTTTCGCGCACTGTAAGCTCAATACGTGTTAATCCTTTGTTCTTTGCTTCTTCAAGCGCGACCTTCATTAATGCTTCCCCAATTCCCTGGCCTCTATAAGGTGCTAATACACCAATACCTAATGAACCAATATGAGCAAAAACAGGTCGATCAAGAGCGCTGATATCACACCACCCAATTATTTTTGCATCCTTTATAGCAACAAAATGAGGCCAGTTACCACGGATATTTTGTAAAACAAAATCCTTAGTCATGTTTATTGGCGGGCCTTCTAAAAATGCCAAGTACTTACGCTCACGTGCGACACTATCAACCGCTGCCCAAAATCCTTCAATATGCGCTTCAGTTATGGGGATTATCTCAAAACTCATACTGTCCTCATCGGCAGTACCCAGGCAAGCACGTTGAATTTCTTGTAATTTTTTTATACCCAATTGATGCATGGTAGCTGTATTTTTTTCTGGAATTTTATCCGTATCGCCATAGGCGTCTATGGCTTTTTCCAGGGTTTCTTCTCTTAATAAATGTAGCATGGGGTAGGGCGAGCGGTTGGTGTAGTTGGATGCATCGTCGGTCTCTGTGTCAGCAAAACAATAGTCAGGATGGAAGGTGGCAATTTGATAAATGCCTTCATAGCCTTGGACCTTCAGCAATTGCTCGGCTAAGGCAATAAAATCAAGATAGGTAAAAAAATCTTTAAAGGCGTGGCTAAAGACTAATAAGGTGGTTTCAATACCTTGATCTTGGTCTAATAAAACCACCTCCGATAATAATGCTTCAAGTGCTTGGGTTTTTTTCTTTACTGCAGATACTTGGATGCGTAAGCTTCCTTTGTTTACGGGTTTTTTAGCAAAGGGGCAAAGATTGTATTTAATAATAAAGTGTCGCACCCAATTGAGTGTTTGTTCAGTAATTAATGATTCTGCATGAAGCATCGATTTTATACCCTACGTAAAATATTAAGCTCAAGTTGCATGTTTTCTAATTCGTCCAATAAATCCAGTGCTAGGGCCACCCCAGGTAGATTAATGTCTAAATCTCTATGAAGACGTAAGGCAGATTCAATGCGACGCAGTGCTTTTTGATCTAAGGCGATTTGTTCCAGATCGGTTGATTTCTGATCAAATAAACCTTGCTCTATCATTTCTATGAGCAATGGTTCGGGCAAGTGGTATTTATGACATACTTCTATGAATGAGAACGTGGTTGTTTCTTCAATAAGCACACCAGTTAAAACAGTATCTTTATTCACGCTCATACTCCCATCTTCTCACGTGGATTAAAAGGCATTACTTCAGCCATTTTTTGATATAACTCTTTTGCCGCTTGTGTGGTTGGCACGGGTGTGCTGATCTTTAACAGAACGTATTGATTGCCAGGCGTAGTTCCGGGTAGACCACGGTTTTTGATGCGTAGTTTTTGCCCGCCTTGTGAGCCTGCAGGAATTTTTAAATCAATTTTTCCTGATAAGGTGGGTACTACTATTGTTGCTCCCAAAGCAGCTTCCCATGGGGTAATAGGTAAAGTGAGGTATACGTCATTATCCATGACATCAAACAATGCATGTTTGTCTACAGTTATGGTCAGATAAATATCACCACGAGGTCCCCCATTGGCACCGTTAGCACCTTGCCCTGCAAGTCTAATTTGTTGACCGGATTTTATGCCTGCAGGTATTTTTACCTTGAGGGTTTGCATGCTGACTTCAGCACCTTCCTCAATTGGGACTTGTACGTGTTTGACCGCACCATGAAAAGCCTCTTCCAGACTGATGCTAATTTTCCCTTGATAATTTTGACCAGTTATAGGTTGATGCTGGTAACGGGAATGGCCAAATAAAGATTCAAAAAAATCGCTGTTAAATGAAGTGTCTTGTGGCTGGTGTGTTCTTTTAGTATGTCCTTGTGCATGCTGGGAGCTTTGGTTGAATTCCCTGTTTTTTAGGTGGTTATCATACTCAGCTCTTTTAGTTGGATCTTTTAAAACTTCATAAGCTTCACCCATTTCTTTGAAACGCTCTTCAGCATTGTTTTCTTTACTGATGTCAGGATGGTATTTTCGGGCTAATTTGCGGTAGGCAATTTTGATGTCTTTTTCAGAGGCATCTGGATTGATTCCCATAATTTTATAATAGTCTTTGTGATCCATGATTGATTCTTTTTTAAGTTTGAGGATTCGAGTTATACTGCGCGCGCAGTATCATTAAATATGATTCTATCTCAAACCTTCAATTAATTCACGCGTCATGATCAAATCAATAAATCCAATAAATGTTCCTCATCTTTTAAAATAGTGGGCAAAATATTGACAAACACTTGGGATCATAACAAACTATAGCCATCTATAATCTGGAGCGTGAGATGCGAAATTATTTATTAAGAGCTATTGTTGCTGGTTTTTTGTTTTCATTGGCAGGTTGTTATTCTGAAACCATGACCCCTGGGTTTAGTTCTTACCCTGCATTTCCTGCATCGAACGTCACTTTGGTTCAATCTGTGCAAGATGCATTAAATGGAAGTGGCGATCCTGTAATAGCCCAAGTGCATGTTGAAACGCATCAAAATAATGTTGTTTTAACGGGTTATGTTAAAAAAATTCGTCAAAGCGACGTTGCTGAACAAATAGCGCATAAAGTTCCGGGTGTGCAACACGTAGACAATAATATTATTGTGCGTCAATAGATTTTTAGACCAAGCTGCATGAGGGGCTTTTCATACAGCTTGGTCTAATAAATGCTTATCAGTTTTCTATGGGGTTGCCCTGACTTGCCCAAGAAATAATACCACCCTCGAGGCTGAAGAGTTCTAGATGGGGATTTTTAGCCAATAACAGCTCGCCGGCCTTGTGGCTGCGTATTCCCGCTTTACAATGCAGGACTAATTTTTTGTCCTTCGCGTCAGGCAACTCAATGGTTGAAAAAGTCGATAAAGGTTTTAATAGTGCTCCTGGTATTCGCGCTACTTGATATTCATCAGGTTCACGTACATCGATTAACAAGGCTTCTTCTGCGTCTAGCCATTGTTTGAGCGTGCTTGCATTTATTGTTTTAAGCGGCATGTTATTTCCTCGGGATTTGTATTTGATGGGGTCAATTAAAATAAAAAACAGTTATGGCCGTTATTCTAGCCGTGCTTGTCCTTAAATTACAATCATTCTCCTTGACAATATTGAGTGGTACTATCTAGAATGATGTAGGCTTTGTTTGTTTTATGGCCTATGAAAAACCATCCAATCAATTTAAAAGGGAACTTAAATGAACAAATTACAATTAACTGGTGCTGTTCTTGCTGTTGGCGTGGCTTCAATTTTTGCTGTTGCTCCTGCTTTCGCTGTGGATGCTGCTCCAGCTGCTCCAATGGTTCAATGTAAAGATGCCAGTGGCAAAATGACAGAAGTAACTAAAGAAGTTTGCCTTAGCGTAAAAGGCAGTTCAGTTGTTGAAAAACAAGCTGAGTAATAGAATTTATTATAAGCTCAGCGCGAGTTTATAATAATTCAACTTTGCTTTGGATCCAGGCATACCATGTGTGCCTGGGTTTTTTTATAACAAATTCTAGCGTTACTTATGTTTCTTGCCCATGTTACATCTATTCCATAACTTCTTTTGCAAAGGCCTTGGTTTTAATCAAAGTGATTATTGGTGGTAAAAGAGAAATAAATACTATTCCATAGACTACTAAAGAAAAATTCTCTTTAACTACAGCAAACGAGCCCAAGAAATAACCAAGACTTAGGAGGCTGCCGATCCAGAGTAGGGCGCTGATTACATTATAAAGAGAGAAATGCAGCAGTTTCATTGCTCCTATACCGGCAATGAAAGGAGCAAAAGTCCGTATGATGGGCATGAACCGTGCAAAAATAATGGTTTTTCCGCCATGCTTGTCGTAAAACTCATGTGTTTCATCCAGATGTTTTTTATTCAGAAGCCAAGAGCGTTTTGTTGTGAAAACGCGCGGCCCAATTGCTTTGCCTATCAGGTAGTTGAGTTGATTGCCTATTATTGAAGCTATTAGCAGTAAGACAAATAGAACTACAATTTGCAATGAATTGTCAGGTTGCGCTGCAATACTTCCGGCTGCAAAAAGTAAAGAATCTCCTGGTAAAAAAGGAGTTACAATAAGTCCTGTTTCACAGAAAATGACGGCAAATAAGACAAAATAAGTCCAAAACCCATAAGTCGTGACAAAGGCATTTAAGTAGATGTCTATATGG
>JBIODT010000156.1:0-5047 GCA_044445305.1 Legionellales bacterium
ACAATCCTCGGCCACTATGGCCCTCATCTAATGGTTTCACGGTCCCGTTCAGGGTAGAAATGTCGCGCTTTAGCCGATAACCAAAGCTGAAGTCCCGCTCCAACCTCGTCAAAAGGAGATAAAGGATGAACACACAGGATTTTTTAGCCGGCTATACCAAACGCTTTATCAATAACAAAGAAGAAGATTTGAGCCTGGATGAGTATTTGGAGTTGTGCAAAACCGACCCTTCTGCTTATGCCAACCCCGCTGAGCGCCTGTTAATGGCTATAGGTCAACCCGAAACGGTAGACACGCGTCATGATCCCATTTTATCCCGTATTTTTTCTAATAAAGTCATGCACCAATATGCTGTTTTTAAAGACTTTTATGGCTTAGAAGAGCCTATTGAGCAAATCGTTGGCTTTTTAAAACACGCAGCCCAAGGCCTGGAGGAGACCAAACAGGTCCTTTATCTCTTAGGTCCAGTTGGTGGTGGTAAATCATCGATTGCAGAAAAATTAAAAGACTTAATGGAAAAAGTGCCCTTTTATGCCATTAAAGGTTCTCCTGTATTTGAATCACCCTTATCCTTGTTTAACGCGGAAGAAGACGGTCCACTGCTGCAAGAACGCTTTGGCATACCAACCCGTTATTTGCGTTATTTGATGTCGCCCTGGGCCGTCAAAAGGTTGCAACAATTTAATGGTGACATCAGCCAATTTAGGGTCATTAAAGTCAAGCCTTCACGCCTGAAACAAATCGCTGTCGCAAAAACCGAGCCTGGTGATGAAAACAATCAAGACATTTCATCCTTGGTGGGTAAAGTAGACATTCGTAAGTTGGAAGAATTTTCCCAAGATGATCCTGATGCTTACAGTTATTCTGGTGGCCTTTGTCGCGCCAACCGAGGGTTGCTCGAGTTTGTGGAAATGTTTAAAGCACCGATTAAAGTACTGCATCCCTTGCTTACGGCAACCCAGGAAGGCAATTACAATGCCACTGAAGGCTTGTCATCCATACCCTTTGAAGGCATTATTTTAGCGCATTCCAATGAATCAGAATGGCAGAACTTTAGAAACAATAAAAACAATGAAGCCTTTATAGACCGTATTAACATCGTCAAAGTACCCTATTGTCTGCGTGTTTCTGAGGAGCTGAAGATTTATCAAAAGTTAATTGACAACAGCTCGTTAGCAAAAGCCCATTGCGCTCCAGGCACCCTGGACATGTTGGCACAATTTGCAGTCTTAACCCGTTTAAAAGAACCACAAAATTCCAATATTTACTCAAAAATGCGCGTGTATAATGGCGAAAGTTTGAAAGACACTGATCCTAAAGCAAAATCCCATCAAGAATATCACGATTTTGCCGGCGTTGATGAGGGCATGAGCGGCATATCAACGCGTTTTGCTTTTAAAATATTGTCTAAAGTATTTAATTTTGATCACAGTGAAATAGCCGCAAACCCCGTTCATTTAATGTATGTGTTAGAACGACAAATAGAACAAGAACAATTCCCACAAGAGCTGCATGAAACTTACCTGAACTTTATCAAAGAATATTTATCCACAAAATATGTGGAATTTATCGGCAAAGAAATTCAAACCGCCTATTTGGAATCTTATTCTGAATATGGCCAAAACATTTTTGACCGTTACATCACGTATGCCGATTTTTGGATACAAGATCAAGACTACCGCGATCCGGATACCGGCGAGATTTTTGACCGCGGCTTACTCAATCTGGAACTGGAAAAAATTGAAAAACCAGCAGGCATCTCCAATCCCAAAGATTTTCGTAATGAAGTGGTCAACTTTGTCTTGCGTGCTCGAGCAAACAACAGGGGAAAAAACCCAGTATGGAACAGTTATGAAAAATTAAAATCAGTCATTGAGAAAAAAATGTTTACCAATACTGAAGACCTATTGCCGGTCATTTCCTTCAATGCCAAAGCATCAGAGGATGATAAGAAAAAACATGAAGAATTTATCTCACGTATGGTAAGTAAAGGCTATACACGCAAACAAGTCAGGTTGCTCTGCGAGTGGTATTTGCGAGTGCGCAAATCGCAATAAGGAGCTGAAAACCATGTCACAATTGATTGATAGGCGCAAAAATGCGGGTAAAAAAAGCACGGTGAATCGCCAACGCTTTATTCGCCGCTATAAAAATCAAATCAAGCGTGCTGTATCTGATGCAGTGGGCAGGCGCAGTATCACTGAAATTGACCAAGCCGAACAAATTACCATACCTACAAAAGACATTGCGGAACCGCAGTTTCACCGCGGTCAAGGTGGGCACGTCGACCGCATTCTACCAGGCAATGACAACTTCATCACCGGCGACCGAATTAAAAGATCCAATAACGACAGTGCTGGTGGCGATGGCGGTGGCAATGCCAGTAACAGTGGCGAAGGCGAAGACAATTTTATTTTTGAATTATCGCGTGAAGAATTCTTGGAGTTGTATTTCGAAGACTTGGAATTACCTGATTTGGTTAAAAAAGACCTGTCGCGCATCAACACGTTTAAAACCATCAGAGCTGGCGTTTCTACCAGTGGCATCCCCAACAACATCAATGTATTACGCTCAATGAAACAGGCAACAGGACGCAGGGTTGCTTTGGCCTCACCTTATAAAAAACAACTCACAGAAGCTGAAGAAGAATTAGAGCGTCTTCTGGCTCATGCCAATCCAGACAAAACAATAGTAATGAAGTTACAAAGAGACATAGAGCTCCTGAAAAAAAAGATTAAAACAGTCCCTTTTATCGATACCATTGATCTGCGTTATAACCACCGAGTTCGTATCGCAACACCATCGACTCAAGCAGTCATGTTTTGCGTCATGGATGTCTCTGGTTCTATGGATGAGGCCAAAAAAGACATAGCAAAACGTTTTTTCATCTTGCTGTACATGTTCCTCACCAAAAATTATCAAAAAATTGAGTTGGTATTTATACGTCACCATACTTCAGCCAAAGAAGTCACTGAAGAAGAGTTTTTTTACTCGCGTGAAACCGGAGGAACCGTTGTATCAAGTGCCCTGGAGTTACTCCAGTCCGTCATTGAAGCGCGCTACCCTCCCCAAGCATGGAATATTTACGTGGCTCAAGCTTCTGATGGTGACAATTGGAATGCCGATTCGCCCTATTGCCAAGAATTACTCCAAGAAAAAATCATGCCGTTACTACAGTATTTTTCTTACATAGAAATCATGCCACGACATCATCAAAGCCTGTGGGAAGTATACCTGCAAATAAAAGAGCGTTATCCTAATTTTGCCATGGAGAATATTGATACAGTAGCTGATATTTATCCGGTGTTTCGTGAATTGTTTAAAAGGAAAACCGCATGAAAAAAAAGCCACTTTCAACGGGTGCGGAATGGACCTTTGAGCTAATTCAAGCCTATGACTGCGAAATTGCCCGCATTGCCAAAGGCTTTAAACTGGATACCTACCCCAATCAAATTGAAGTGATAACCGCAGAGCAGATGATGGATGCTTACGCCTCAGTTGGCATGCCCATAGGTTACCATCATTGGTCTTTTGGTAAGCGTTTTGTTGGGGTTGAAAAAAGCTATCAACGTGGACAAATGGGTCTGGCCTATGAATTAGTGATTAATTCCAATCCCTGTATTTCCTATTTAATGGAAGAAAACACCATGGCCATGCAGGCATTGGTCATAGCCCATGCCTGCTACGGACACAATTCGTTTTTTAAAAACAACTACTTATTTAAAATGTGGACTTCAGCCGATGCCGTTATCGATTATTTGGTTTTTGCTAAAAAATACATAGCCGATTGTGAGCAACGCTTTGGTATTGATGAAGTAGAAACACTGCTCGACTCTTGTCACGCACTCATGAATTATGGCGTAGATCGTTACAAACACCCGACACCGCTGTCTATTCAAGAAGAAAAAATACGCCAACAAAACCGTGAGGTCTATATGCAATCGCAGGTCAATGACCTGTGGCGCACCATACCCCATGGCAAACAAACCCATGCCAACAGTCAAAAAATTCTTTTTCCAGACGAACCTCAGGAAAATATTTTATATTTTATTGAAAAAAACGCACCTTTATTGGAGCCTTGGCAGCGAGAAATTGTGCGCATAGTGCGCAAGTTGGCGCAATATTTTTATCCGCAAGGTCAAACCAAAGTGATGAATGAAGGCTGGGCCTGTTTTTGGCATTATACCATCATGCATGCCTTGTATGATGAAGGTTTGGTCACTGATGAATTCATGTTCGAGATCTTGCAAAACCATACCAATGTCATCATGCAAGTGCCCTATAACAGCCCTTATTATAACGGCATTAATCCCTACACCCTCGGCTATCATATGATGCAAGACATCAGACGCATTTGTGAGCACCCGACCGAAGAAGACAAGCAATGGTTCCCTTACCTTGCGCATACCGACTGGTTAAGCAGTCTGGATACCGCCATGCGCAATTTTAAAGACGAGAGTTTTATTGCGCAGTATTTATCACCTAAGTTAATACGTGATTTAAAATTATTCCACATTATTGACGACGACCGCAGCGCAGAATTTTATGTCAATGCGATTCATGATGAGAGCGGATATCAAAAAATAAGGGAAGCCTTGGCCCAACAATACAATTTAGGCTCTTATGAACCTGACATCCAGGTTTATTGCGTCGATGTACAAGGCGATCGCTCACTGACTTTAAGATACGCCCAACAAAACAGAGTACCCTTAGGCGACAGTACCGCAGATGTACTCAAGCACGTACATTCTTTGTGGAAATTTCCTATCATCTTGCAAGCGGTCGATGATGAGGATAAGGTCACTGCGGAATTTCATTGCCCGCCGGTTGCGAGTCAGAAATAGGGCAAAAAATTATATGGGATGCTTGAGTGGGCGCACGCAGTATCACTAACTTCAAGCCCAGTTTGGGTTTTTGGTGGGGCGCGTAGCCTTGATGCAGCACAGCGTAATCAAGGTTTCTACTCAATTTAAATTGTTAAAACCTTGATTACGCTGCGCTGCATCAAGGCTACGCGTTACGCCGTTAACTCATTACCTTTATTCAA
>JBIODT010000157.1:0-4990 GCA_044445305.1 Legionellales bacterium
CGTTTTAAATGTTTTTCAAGCTCATTGACCATCGCATCCACATCAATATCACCATTGCTCTTTTTAAAATTGTACTTACCAGTGAATGCAATGTGCGACCAAGCAATAGGTGAAATCCTGGCAAATTCATCAATAATTTCCTGGCTAACCCCATCGGCGAGCATTCTTTCATAAACAGCATTCAAAATAATAGCGTTATAGGCGATGATAGAATTTACCACCAGTCTTACTGCATGCGCACTGACCTGATTGTTTACTATTTTTTTACCCTTAAAAACTCCGCGATAAATTTTTCTAATGAGCCCTTGGAGTTGGTGATAGGCCTCTGTTCGGTTTCTAGCGGTCCGTATGGCTTTTCGCAGACCCATATTGTCAATCAAATTCAACACATGCGCACTTTTAAATATCGGATTATACTCAATCAGTGCTTTTTTGAGTCCGGCATAGCGCGCATGGGAGTTTAATTTTCTAACGATGTTCTTGCAGTAGCAAAGAAAGTAAGACCCGCAAGATATCTCGTTTTTGTGATTTAATCAGATTTTTATCGATAACGCCCTGTGACCGAATAACACCAGTATAATTATCAGGCGTTTTGACTGAATATAAGTTATTTGCCGCCTCCTTTACGTCCTTGATGCTCGGAACATAATCAACATCGACCGAATCTAAGATAACAAAATTGAGTTTATTTAGAGAGTGGTTGTCTCCAGTCACCATATCAATGTTAATGTCTGTAGAATTGGCCTCAAATAAAGTGCAAATAAACGTGACGATTTTAAATAAAATTCACGCATGGCTGCTGTTGTATCGAAGGTGCTACCCTGTAAAAATTGCGCCAATGCTGGAAACTGATCTTCTTCAGCGCTAATCGCGGTGTATGTGAAATTTTTTTGATCAGCACGTATGATGTTGGGTTTGGTTATACTATCTTCTCGATTGATTAATTCAGATAACTGTTCCTGTTGCCTTAAAGGAATTAACAATATGAGCTGATTAAGCCTCAGGCCTTCATTAGCAAAGGCCTGAGTAAACATATCCTGCAAATTTCGGTAGGTTGGAATAACAATCTTTTGATTATCAAAATAAACCAGTAGTTGACGAAATGTGTCATGAGCTTTGGGATAGTATCGTAGCAGTTCACATAGGTGTGTCTTAACCTGAATGGCCTGTTCCACTGACCAGTTTTGATACTCAAATAGGTTTAGAATAATTTGTTTTTGCTGGTTTATGCGTTTGCGGGTGATGCTGCCTTGGAAAACCGCGTCTGTTTTTTTAAAAAATTTGGCAAGCACATATTCAACATCCGCTCGAACATCATCAAAGGTAAAAGTGAAAAATTGGTTCTTGGCTTTGAAGTACGCAAGCTGCAATATGAAATAAACTTTTGTTTTTATAGTACCAAATTGACCCATAATATCCAATTCGAACTGATTTAGATCAAAATAGAGCTGTTGTTCATTGCTATACCAGGCTCCATATAAAAGCTTATCTAAAAAATCACCAAGTGCATAAAATATACATGTTATACATTGACAGTCATGTGCATTTTGTGTACGGTCATTAAGATTATTTTAATATCTTCATAAAAGGCTGTACAGATGACTAGCAGACAACGCAGACAGCAAGATTACACTAAACGAACCATGGAAACATTTGATCCTGTCATTGCGGAGCTTACAGCAGCAAGGGAGAGAATTAAAGCTCAACGATCTCGCTTTTGGGCTACCTGGTTTGGAAGAAAAGATCCCAAGAAAGAGGCTGAGGCGGCACTGGATCAGTTAATATCCGATCTTGAGAAGGATAAAAAAACCATACTAGATCACATTCAATTAGAGTATTATTCTAGATGCAATCTTCTGATGCGCTGTATGTTTTGGCAACAGAATACAACACAAAAAGACAGAGAAGAATATCACACGTATACACATAAGTATCCCCCTGGTACATTTTTTCAAAGATCTTTTAACAGATCTTTGTATTCTGCAGATAACTACCCTATTTTGAATCATTTTCTTAATAACTCTTTTCTTCAATTAGAAAACCATATTTGGAGTCCTCTCGATAAAGTTATAAATGCTATCGATCATAGCTGTGTTTCTCTGCCGATTATCGTTCCTGGTGAACGAAAGAACCCCTATAGCGATGCTCTTGAGGTATCAGTTAATGACCTGGTGGAATCACTTACAAAATATAATTATTCAGGGGATAGTTGTTTCGGTGAACGTGGGAACTGTTATCTACCTCGAATGATTAGAGAAGCAGGGTACGGCTATAGCCGCCGTCATATGCATAGTGGTTTGTCAGAAAATAATCCTCCTGCATCAAATTTGATTCAACGTTTGATGAGCATGGCAGAATTTCGGGATCAAAATACCCTATTCAACATGATGTTTTCTGATGGACAACTAGATATTCAGCATCCTGATGCCATTTATAAGGTATTGTCTTTTGGTTGTCAGATACAACCAAGATTAATACCTCAGCTCCAACGGGTAATAACGCGAATTTGGGATATTACTTGCAATGGCTCATTATTACTTTCTCGTGAGAAATATTTGCAGTATGCCTCACCCAGTGCGCTTCTTGCGATGTTTCAAGCAAGAACTGATATCTTGTCTCGTTTTAAGTTAGCATCAATGATGGTACAGGTAGAGTGGAATCTGCTAGTTGAGGAGGTGAAATCACAAGGAGTTCCGATTGCCATTATAGAAGCGCTACCCTCTAAATTGAAAGCATCTATGGTTCCCTTTTACAGCGATAGACCATTATGTAAGAGTTATATGGATGCACAAAGACAGGTTACAGAAATATGGGCTCAAAGCCATGCTGTAAAAGATGAATATGCCTCACTAGTTGAGGAAATGATGGAGTTATGGGGCGTTTCCCCTCTCGTCAAAGACGAACTGTATTCTAAAATGAAAGCCTATCAGGAGAGTATGGTTATCTTTGATAGCGGCTACCAACTATTTGAGAAACGTATGGCTGCACTAAAACAAGCTGCCTTGGCTTATAATCCAGATGAAGATCCAGAAAAAAAACTTTTAGCATTCTACCAAAGTATTTTGGCAGAAATAATAGAACAAGAGCCAGATACTGAAGTAAAAAAACAAGCTACCAATCGACTCATACCTTTATATTGTATAGAGCACGCAAGGAATAATGGGAGTGGTGCTACCGAAAAATTTCAGAAAATTACTCAATATGTTACAACCGATGATATACAGCATATGCCAGCTCAAAACTTATTGTTGATAGGCGAGTGGCTCGGAAGTTTTGCAAAAATGAAGGGTGCAGGTGTAGATCCTGAGATAGAAAAGAAGGCGTTGCTCTTTTTGCATGCCGCAGTTAATAAAGGATATGCCACTCATATCATATTATTGAAAGGGTATCTTGAAATATTTAAACCAAGCCTTGTTTTTGATACAGATCTCAATCGTTGGACAAAATCTGATGAAAAAATGTTTCGTGATGCTATGAATCTATCTTCTACTCCTATTGAATGGCAAGAAAGAACCGATGATGCCAGTGATCTCTCGACATTGTTTGTATCCTTTTTTAGGGATAATGTGCCAGCTGCTGCGGCCGCTTCTGCAGATCAAACAGTAATACCACCTTTGGAATATAGCTTGAGAATATAGTTATCGCTGAACCGACAGCTCAAATTGCAACAGATTCCCCAGCTACATTGGATAAAAATGATTCTCCTATAGCAATGTTTTTGGTGACAAACCCTTTCTCTGATGAACATATGCCATCTATGGAGCAATCTTCTGCTGTTTCGATTTCGAACACTACTGGGCAGCCAGAACCCATAAAATATTTCTTCTAATGCTAATGCACCAGAGCAGATCACCAGCAGGAATCTATACGTACTCCGATTGCTGTGGCATTAGAAGAACAGACACAACAGGGAACTATTGTCTCTGCTGTTCCTAATACTTTAGCAACATCTGATCCATTAATTACTCCTAAACTTACTCAATCCCTTAAAGATAGAGTATTGGCAGCATTGAATCAGTACATTACTGATCTGGACAAAAGAAAAGGAGAATATGGGTCCGGTTTTTTTTCCAAGCTTGGATTTAATAAACAGCAGAAGATGAATGCAGCAAAGGCCCTACGCGATGCTGTAATCGCAGGGACAGGTAATGTGACAGAGCATCTGCCAACCATTCGTCAAGGTCGATTGGGAGATATTTTAAGAACTATTGCGAAGGATGTTATGGGTAAACGAGGAACTGTTAGGTTGCTAGTTGCGCAATTAACAACTTCATCAGCAGCAAGCACAGAAACGGCACCGCTACGATTTTCTGGTCCTCTGACGTAATTAGAGAGAAACGGGGCGCTAAGAACAATTAGCGAGTTAAAAAAGCATAATTGCTTGATTTATACACGTGTATCACCAAATAATGAATGGATTTTCTCAAAGAATAAAAAGATCAATGTTAGTGGTAATTATTCATCCAGCATAGGCACCAATATTATTTGGGCCGCTATTGCTGGCATCGGATTAATGTGGTGTCCTGAACTGATGATTCAAGAAGAAATTAAAGTAGGATTATTAGTCAAGGTCCCATTGGAACAGAGCGACTTTGAAAAAGAAGTTTACGTTTATTATAAACCGGTCAATCATAATATTAAATTATTGTTAAACCATATCAATCAGTACAATGTTTTAGCCTAGGGTGAAGCTCTAAGTACTCTCAATGGTCAAATAATTCCAAAGAAATAAATTCAGACTTTCGCTAAATTTTGTGAGCAATGAATTTTTATCTTCTTTTTCCCTGCATCATATTCAAGCGGGTTTAGATAGCCGTCTACAATAAGTCGAGGTTACCGCGAACCAAGATTGTTTTACTCAGAACGCCCACTTTTGGGGGTTTTTCCACAGGAGCCCTCTTTAACGCGACAATGATGAGGATTATTGATCTATACTGCGCGCGGTCACAATCTGCGGTTTTTAGTTGACTTTGACTTTAACCGTGTACAC
>JBIODT010000158.1:0-4865 GCA_044445305.1 Legionellales bacterium
GTTAATACCTATATGATAGATCTTCATTGTCACAGCCATTTTTCTGATGGAGCACACAGCCCAGAGGAATTAATACAAAAAGCACTATTGCAAGGCATAAAATGCCTGTCTCTTACTGATCACGATACAGTGGCTGGATATGCCGAGCTGCATCAAGCGGCTGAGGCTACAGACATCAAAATAATTCAAGGTATAGAACTCAGTGCGCGCTGGAAAAAATATGACATTCATATTTTGGGTTATCAAGTGAATCATACGCCGGTACTTTTAGATTTAATCGAGCGTCAAAATTCAAGCAGAATTGAACGGGCCGAGCAAATTGGTGTGTTACTGGGGTTGTTTGGGGTAACTGATGCTTATGATAAAGCCTGTGCATTAGCAGGACATAAACGTGTTGGGCGCCCACATTTTGCTAAGGTATTGATTAATGAAGGTAAGACGCGTGATATGAAATCTGCCTTCAAACAATTTTTAGGCAGAGGGAAGGGCGGTTATGTGCCCACGCCCTGGGTTAGTGTAGCCGAGGCTGTTGAGGGTATTGTTCAGTCTGGAGGGCAAGCGGTAATTGCTCATCCACTTAAATATGGATTGACGCGATCTAAATTGCATGAGTTAATTAATGAGTTTAAAGAAGCAGGTGGTGCGGGGATAGAAGTAGTTTCAGGAGAAATGACGGTCACTCAAATCAGAGAAACAGCCGCAACAAGCCTCCGATTTAATTTGTTAGCATCTTCTGGGTCAGATTTTCATGGTGATACAATGTCCCGTATTCACCTCGGACGTCAACAACAACTACCAGAAAATTGTACGCCCATTTGGCACCAATGGAACATTTGACAGGAGTTCTCAATGAGTCAGTTTTTTGCATTACACCCTGATAATCCGCAAGCCCGCTTATTAAGACAAGCGGCATCTATTATTGAGGACGGGGGCTTGATTGTTTATCCTACTGACTCGGGTTATGCATTAGGTTGTAGTTTGGGCAACAAATCAGCGCTTGAGCGAATCAGGCGTTTACGACAATTAGATAAAAATCACAATATGACTTTGGTTTGTCGTGATTTATCACAACTCAGTACTTATGCTAAAGTATCTAACCCAATATTTAGACTTTTAAAGGCTTTTACACCTGGATCTTATACCTTTATTCTAAATGCAACTCATGAAGTTCCCCGATTAATGCTTCATCCCAAGAGAAAAACTCTAGGACTGAGAGTGCCAGATAATACAATAACGTTATCCCTATTGGATAATTTAGATACTCCTTTGATGAGTACGACATTAATTTTACCAGGCGCACAGGCACCTTTGAGTGAGCCTGAGGCGATTCGAGATCTTTTGGGATCGCAAACAGATTTAATTATTGATGGTGGTCATTGTGACCATGAGCCTACTACGGTAGTTGATTTAACAGGTGATTATCCTGTGATTTTGAGGGAAGGGAAGGGCGATCCTGAACCTTTTAGATGAATTTGGACTCGACCCTAAATAGAAGAGGATATTGATGTCAGCATTATTTACATCCAACAAGCGGGTTGTCTCTGGCATGCGTGTCAGTGGAAGATTACATCTTGGACATTACCATGGCGTACTGAAAAACTGGATTAAATTACAACATCAATACGATTGCTTCTT
Source organism: Legionellales bacterium (assembly GCA_044445305.1). Lineage (GTDB taxonomy): Bacteria > Pseudomonadota > Gammaproteobacteria > Legionellales > Legionellaceae > Legionella. The sequence goes on from JBIODT010000158.1 coordinate 1,636, forward strand.
TTTTGCGGCAGATTGGCATGGTCTAACGACGCAATATGAGAACACTGGTGTTATAGAGCAACATCTTTGGGATATGATAATTGATTGGCTGGCCTGTGGTGTAAATCCAGGGTTATCGTGCATCTTTATACAATCATGGGTACCTGAACATGCTGAATTGCATTTACTTTTATCCATGATTACTCCGTTAGGATGGTTAGAGCGCGTTCCAAGCTTCAAAGATCAACAAGAAAAACTGAAGGAAAAAGATTTAGCCACCTATGGATTTTTGGGTTATCCCTTATTGCAAAGCGCTGATGTGCTACTTTATCACGCGAATTACGTGCCAGTTGGTGAAGATCAAGTGGCACATATTGAATTAATACGTGAAGTTGCGCGTAGGTTTAACCATCTTTATGGTAAAGAACCCAACTTTGAAGAGTTGGCTGTTAATGCCATTAAAAAAATGGGCAAAAAAAATGGGCAAATCTACAAGGAGTTGCGCAGGCAATATCAAGAATGTGGCATACATGATTCAATAAAAACAGCGCAAGCCATGTTAGAAGAGCAGTCTAATTTATCAATTGGCGACAAAGAACGCTTGTTAGGCTACTTGGATGGCAGTGGTAAAATTATTTTGCCTGAGCCACATGCCATGCTTACAGAAAATGCAAAAATGCCAGGCACTGATGGGCAAAAAATGTCCAAGTCTTACCACAATACCATCATGTTGCGAGAGCAGCCAGAGCAGGTTGAAAAGAAACTGTTGACCATGCCAACTGATCCCGCACGGGTGAAACGTACTGATCCTGGCGAGCCAGAAAAATGCCCGGTATGGCAACTTCACAAAGTTTACTCCAATGACGAAGTGAAAGCTTGGGTGCAAACGGGTTGCCGCACTGCAGGAATTGGTTGTATTGATTGTAAAAGACCAATAATAGATGCAGTGAATCAGGAGTTACAGCCAATACAAGCTGCTATTGTAGACTTTGAATCAGATTTAGGATCTGTAAAGCGTATTGTTGCTGAAGGAAGTGAGGCTGCTCGCGAGGAAGCCAGTAAAAACTTAAAGGCGGTTAAAGAAGTCATGGGGCTGGGTTACTAAGATGAGTCAGGGCGCAGAAACAACAGAGCTGTGCCCACTTCCTGATGTGCGTGACGCAGATATTGAGGCCACACCAACCAAACCAGTACTTAGAGTTATGGTTTCGGGTAAAGAGTACACGCAGCTGCCGGATGATTTATTTATTCCTCCTGATGCCTTAGAAGTTTTACTGGATTCATTCAGCGGTCCACTGGATCTCCTGTTATATCTTATTCGCAAACAAAATCTAGACATATTGGACATTCCAATGATGAGTATTACAAAACAATACTTGCATTATATTCAGTTGATGGAATGTAGAAAACTAGAGTTGGCCGCTGACTATTTGCTAATGGCTGCGATGTTGGCCGAAATAAAATCCAAGCTGTTATTGCCCGTTACACTTAATAATGAAGAGGATCTCGATGAAGATCCACGTATGACTTTGGTTAAAAGATTACAAGCCTATGAACAAATAAAAATTGCAGCAGCTTTGCTTGATGCTGTACCAAGACAAGATAGGGAGCATTTTACAATCCAGGTGAGTCCTTGTGAAATTGAGCACATAAAATTGCATCCAGAAGTTGAGTTGGCTGATCTTCTTTTTGCAATGAAGTCCTTATTGCAAAAAGAAGATCATCGCACCCACCATCAGATTTCCCGAGAGGTTATGTCGGTTCGTGAGCGTATGAGCTTTATTTTATTGCAATTACAAGAACACAACATCCTGGAATTTACGCAGTTATTTTCTTTTGAAGAAGGCCGAATGGGATTGGTTGTATCTTTATTGGCTATTCTTGAGTTGGCAAGACAAGCATTATTGGTCATCACTCAAGTCCAAGCATTTTCCCCCATACACATCAAAGCAGCATAATATGAATGAAACTGAATTAGCATGTATTACTGAAGCGCTGCTGTTAAGTTCAGATGGACCGTTATCGCTTGAAAAAATTCAAGAAATTTTTGATGCAGGACAAAGACCTTCAGTAGAACAATTAAAAAAAGCACTTGAATGTTTAAAAAAGGACTATGCTGCAAGATCATTTGAACTGATCCAGGTTGCAAGTGGTTATTTAATACAAACTAAAAGCCACTATAGTTCATGGATTGCTCGACTTCAAATTGAAAAACCTGTAAAATATTCACGCGCTTTACTTGAAACTTTATCCATAATTGCTTATAAGCAACCAGTGACTCGCGGTGACATAGAGGACATTCGTGGTGTGGCCGTAACCAGCCACATAATGAAGACTTTATTAGAAAGAGAATGGATTCGAGTTGCAGGACACAAGGATGTACCAGGAAAACCAGCGGTATTTACTACAACAAAAGAATTTTTAAATTACTTCAATCTCCGCCATTTAGATGAACTACCAGATCTTGTATAAAGCCTTATGAAAAAATACTCATACCACTTTATACCAAAATTGTACACTGCGCGTGCAGTGTAAGTCACATATCAGTCAAAGGTGTTATTAATGAGCAGCGAAAGGTTACAAAAAATATTAAGCCAGGCCGGACTTGGTTCACGACGTGAAATGGAGCGTTGGATTGAGAGTGGCTGGGTCCAAGTGAACGGAAAACCGATAAAACTAGGTGATTCGGCAGGTGCTGAAGATAAAATTACTGTAAAGGGTAAATTAATCCCCAATCCATTAAAAATAAAGCAAAATACCCGTGTGTTACTTTATCATAAGCCCATTGGTGAGATCTCAAGCCGCAGTGATCCTAAATTTGATAAAACAGTTTTTGACAACTTACCCCACTTAAGACAAGGACGATGGGTTCAGGTCGGACGACTTGATCTCAATACTTCAGGATTGCTTGTTTTTACAACCAATGGTGAGCTTGCAAATCAGCTCATGCACCCGAAATACCGTTTGGAGCGAGAATATGCGGTGCGCGTCTATGGGCAGGTAGCTCAAGATGCCCTGCAAAAGTTACAAAAAGGGGTTCAGCTCGACGACGGCATGGCGCAATTTTCTCGCATTGAATCTCGTGGTGGTGATGGAACCAATACTTGGTATCATGTCACTTTGACTGAAGGCCGTAATAGGGAAGTACGACGTTTATGGGAGTCACAAGGCGTTGAAGTAAGTCGCCTGATTCGTATTCGTTATGGCTCGCTCACTATGCCAAGATTCTTAACCAGAGGTCAGAGCTACGA
>JBIODT010000159.1:0-4792 GCA_044445305.1 Legionellales bacterium
GCATTAGAAACTTACCTGTGACCGCCTTATTTGGCTCTACTTTAATTTTCTTTTTTATTTTTTCTGCTGTGGTTTTTTTAATTCCTGTGGCACTTGTATCCGCTGAGCTTTCTTCAACCTGGTCAGAAGAAGAAGGTGGCATTTACAGTTGGGTGAAGCATGCTTTTGGAGAAAATGTTGCCTTTTTAACCATTTGGCTGCAATGGATCAATACCTTAGTCTGGTATCCCACTATTTTGTCTTTTATAGCAGGCACCCTGGCTTATCTAATCAATCCAGATTTGGCACAAAACAAATATTATCTCATATCAGTCATCTTACTTATTTTTTGGTCATTAACCTTTTTGGGTTTAACGGGTCTACGCACTTCAGCACGTTTTGCTGGTTTTTGCGCCATGGTAGGAATGATTTTGCCAATGGGATTTATTATAATACTCGCCTTAGTATGGGTCATCCAGAACAAGCCAATAGCTATAGATTTTAGCATCGCCCACCTAATTCCCAAGTGGAGCGACGGTCAATCATGGGTCTCTTTAACCGCCATTATGACCTCGTTTCTGGGTATGGAGTTGGCTTCAGTTCATGTACGTAATGTGAAGAACCCCCAAACTAATTTCCCCCGTGCCATGTTTTTTTCTGTTGTCCTTATTTTATTCACCATGATTTTTGGATCTTTGGCCATAGCCTTTGTGCTACCCAAAGAAAAAATCAGCTTGGTTGATGGCGTCATGCGCGCTTTTGATAATTTTTTACAAGCTTACCAATTAACCGGGTTAATGCCTGTTTTGGTCATCCTCCTCCTCCTCGGCAGCTTGGGCAGTATGATCAACTGGATTATTTCACCAGCGAAAGGCTTGCTTTTGGCAGCGAATCATAATTTTTTACCCCAATTCTTTTGCAAATTAAACAAACGAGGCGTCGCTGCGCGGATTTTACTGTTACAAGCAGTTATAGTGACTTTATTGTGTGGCGGCTTTCTATTGTTCCCTAGCGTGAATGCTATTTATTGGTTGTTTACAGACCTAAGCACCGAGTTGTATATGATGATGTATGTGCTGATGTTTGTCGCAGCCTGGCACCTAAAAAGCAAGTTTTCCCACATTAAAAGACCCTTTTCCATACCAGGAGGTAAAATAGGTTATTATTTAGTATGCTTCTTGGGTTTATTTGGTTGTGTGGTGACCTTATATGTAGGCTTCATTCCCCCAGAAATAAGCATCAATGTTGGCAGTGCCGAACATTTTCGTCTCATTTTTACTATGGGAATAATCATTATGTTACTGCCTGCGCTGCTGCTCTATTTAAGAAAGCGATACTGTGTACTCAGCTCCCATAAATGAGACATTGGTGTAACATTTCTAATTTTCCGCTACATAATTTGTTTTTTTATTGCCTAGGTTGAGCGTATAAAGTATAATTGCGGTTCTTTTATTAACCATTAAGAGATATTTTTAATGTTTTCAAGACCATTAATGCAGCAAGCTAAAAAGGTTTCTACTCGTTTTTTATCCGAACAATCAAACAAGCAGGGGAATACTAATGTAGATGTAGGACTGGGATTTTTTAAATCTGCGGCGCTCATGTACATCGGATACAACTGGTGTGGGGGTGAAGAGCATATAGGGAGCGCCACCAGACGAAACAAGCGAAGTGCGGACTTACTGGAAGTACAACGTGCCGAAGCAGAGTTGCGCTTAAAACAAGCACAAGCCAATGAAAAAAGTCGCGGCCCTCAATCTCCGATGCCATAGTACAAGGTATTGCCTTAAATTAGTTTGCCAATTTGCTACAGGGTATTGTGAATCAATGAGAAGCTCGAAACAATGAACAAAGGCCAAGATACACATGACTGTAGTCGCGCCATAAAGGCTGACATACTGTCTAATATGGTGACGGACTGCGCCGCAGATATGCTAGGCTCCTTTCTTAGCACTGAGAATAAATCCACATTGACTCTATTGTCAAAAGGTTTGCATGGTTTCTTCCACACCCAAAAAATGGTGACTGCTCTATTATCCTATGTTGCCAAAGGCAGGCAAGACAAAGTAGAACAAATGCCTAGTCCTCGGCTCTTGTTAGACAAAGCGGATGTGACTGACTGTTCTGCTAGAACATTCAAAAACATTAGCGCATATCAATATGCTCTATGGGCTTTGGATAGACATATGGTACGCGAGATAGAAAAAACGGCGCGCGATGCCAAAGGCCTAGAAGGTGATTCGATAAGAGCCGCATTGCTGGTGCAACGTCAAGAGCTACAAGATGAGGGGCTAAGCTATGAATTAGATGGTGTGCTGCAGCCCAAGGCTGTTGCTTATGATCCCCAACCCCTGTTTGATGCATATCAATTCTATCTTGATAGTTATGATGGGCTGGCAGCTACCAGACAATGGAAGCAAATCGATAACTTATGGTATGCCCTAGGCAAGCAGCAAAGACTGATGCCGGTACACGCAATTCACGAAATGTTGACGCCTCAGCGTTCTTTTTATCCAGCACCAACATTTACAGAAGAGACACTACAAAGGACTTTTAATCTGTTTAATTATGTACAGAATAGAAATGAACTGCTCAATCTTAATGAGCTGGGAATTAATTTTTCTCTATTGCGAGGGTGCGGGCATCATGGTGCTGCGGGAGGCGTTGCCGGCGGATGTGGCATGATGCACTTTGCCGCGACAGATTTGGCTGCATTAAAAACCTTATTGGCAGTGAGAACTATGGAGTTGCGCCTCGCCCCAGACTTGACGCCTAATCGTTCTAATCACGCATGCTGTTAATGAGACATACTGGCGGGCTCAAACTAACGAACAGCTCCAATAATCCTTTATCCACGTGATGCTCCTTTTCAACAAACCTTAATAATGTCTTAAGAATAATACTCTACAATACAAGCAAATTTTATTGCACTTTGGTACTTATAAAGCCATACCAAGTTCACCTATTAGAGAGGAACGCATGCCCAAGAACTCCCTAGCTATCAAAAAAGAAGCTACTACGTTATTACTTGATGACATTGTCAACTTTATAGCAGCTCAAGACATTCTTCCTGATGAATTGCACGAGACCGCTTTGGTTGCTCAAATCATCAAACCGAAACGAAAAACCAGAAACCAACCTGAAGATTGTAATCAAGAGTTTCAGGGCTATATAAACAGCTTAAAGGCACTTGGGATTACCACACATGAGGAAACAAAGATTTACCAACCCACTCAGGGCGTCAAAAACCACCTGACTGACAATCCATTGTGTGTTATTGCAGCAATTCATAATAGAAAAAACATTTTTAAATTCTTTATTCAAGTATTTGATCACGACATTGATGCATTAGTTGATAGTAATGGTATGAACTTATTACATCATGTCTATGGGCCAGAGAGTAACGCCGATATTGAAATGATTGATCTTATCTTTGAATATCTTGGTCCAAGAAAAACGAGTGTTGAACTATTAGCGATGATTTCAGCCGAAAATGCGCATCGTCAAAATGTCTTAGCCCACGCCATAGGACGGGATTCGGGCTTAAAAGGCAAACAGTTTATCAACCACCTCTTATTGAAAATAGAACAATATGGTGGAGCGCCTTATGTACCAGTCGCATCGGAAACCGAGACGCCTACAGCTGCAGCCCACACCCTCAGTGATTCAGAAGCAGCCACATTACTACTTGAATTCAGAAACTCTAACGTTAGCAAGGCATCAGCACCCGATTTAGATGCAAGCACGCCCATGCTTGATATAAACAGCATGCCTTCATTTCCTAGTGCCCCTTATCAACAAGCATCCATACAAGCCAAACAAAAAACACCTGAACCTGGGCTATCAGCTCAAGAAGCGCCTATCACGGAGCGAACCATAGCACAACAACAACAAGATGCTATCAAAGCGTATAAAAAAAAATATATGGCCACCTGGGTGGAGAAAGCAACTGCTCAACCAACCACCTTGACAGGGGCGGCTCTTACGGCGGCAATAGAATCAGGCGATGTCTTAAAAAGATCAAAATACTTCTATTATAACAGACCAAAGCCAAGTCTATGGCAGGCTGCCGGTGAGTGGGGTGTAACAACAACGCGTTTATCTGAAACAGGCATGGAATCAGAATTATTATCTCATTCGAGCAAACACCATAAAGGCGAAACGCATGACAAGCAGCCTGCCCTGTCATTGTCCCCTTCTCTCCCAAATGCCCAGCATCCATTATTTTCACAGGTTTTTTTTCAATTACAACCCAAGCCAGTAATACTGGCTTCATTGTCTGCTTCTTCCGCTCCTAGTGCCCCTTATCAACAAGCATCCATACAAGCCAAACAAAAAACACCTGAACCTGGGCTATCAGCTCAAGAAGCGCCTATCACGGAGCGAACCATAGCACAACAACAACAGGATGCTATCAAAGCGTATAAAAAAAAATATATGGCCACCTTGGTGGAGAAAGCAACTACTCAACCAACCACCTTGACAGAGGGTGATGAGCTTACAGCTGCAATAAACTCCGGCGATGTCTTAACAAGGTCAAAGTACTTCTATTATAAAAGACCAAAGCCAAGTCTATGGCAGGCTGCCGGTGAGAGGGGTTTAACAACAACGCGTTTATCTGAAACAGGCATGGAATCAGGATTATTATCTTACGGAGAACGTTTAAATAAACCCAATTCTGCTGGTTTAGCAGATTCGTCCGAAAACGCAATGACCGACGATACCATGAATCTTGATATAGAAACTGAAAAACCAACAATGCCCTAGTACCGTTTCCATTTAGTTTTAACCAGTTGGCCTCTCTAATCTCTAC
>JBIODT010000160.1:0-4767 GCA_044445305.1 Legionellales bacterium
GTCATAATAGCATTTTACTTAAGTCATACCGTGCGCGATCACAAATCGCATAAAACCTGAAAACCCATCCGTGAAAGGTAGGTATCAATCCCAATAATCAACACTGGCTTTTTTCGTAAGCAAATTAATGAAGTCCTGATGCTGTTCTAGCTCCTCATCACTGGCTCTTATTAAAACAGGATTCGACAAACTAAGCTTTTTAATTTGACCCACTTCCTCTTTTATGTCGTTAATTCCAGACTCAACCTCAAAGTGCAAGCTGGTTTGACCACCAGTCATTGCTAAATATACAAAGGCCAATATCTCCGCATCAAGCAAGGCGCCATGCAGTTGACGATTGGAATTATTGACATCATAACGCTTACATAAAGCATCCAAACTGTTACGTTGACCAGGATGTTTTTGCCGAGCTAAAACCAAGGTATCGAAAACATCACAATAATCCTCTAGTTTTTTCTTCCACTTAATATGCTTGAATTCAGAGTTTATAAATCCAACATCGAAAGGTGCATTATGAATAATTAATTCTGCGCCACCGATAAATTGTAAAAAATCAGAAACCACATCTTTAAATAAAGACTTGTCTTGTAAAAATTCATTACTAATCCCATGAACTCTAAAAGCACCTTCATCAACTTGCCGCTCAGGATTAAGATAAACATGAAAGTGCTTGCCAGTTAGTTTCCTGTCAATTAATTCCACACAGCCAATTTCAATAATCCTATGACCCTGCTCAGTTCCTATTCCGGTAGTCTCTGTATCTAATAATATTTGTCGCATTAATCTACCCTATATAGATTGAAACTCTTCTACGCCTTGATTCGCTAAAGCATCGACCATGTCATTTTCAATATGACCTGAATGCCCCTTAACCCAATGCCACTTAATTTGATGAATTGATGCCAAATCATCCAATGTTTTCCAAAGATCAACATTTTTAACCGGTTCATTTTTTGAATTTCGCCAACCTTTGCGTTTCCAGCCTCGCATCCATTCCATCATGCCCAGCCGCAAATACTGAGAATCAGTATACAATTCCACTTCGCAAGATTGTTTTAAAGATTCCAAACCTTTGATTGCAGCCATCAGCTCCATGCGATTATTCGTCGTATGAGCCTCACCACCATGCAGCTTTTTCTCCTCGCCATTACAACGAAGCAAAACGCCCCATCCCCCAGGGCCAGGATTTCCTTTACATGCACCATCAGTATAAATCACAACACTCATTTTTTATCCTTTAAATTCTTTAAACTACAGAAAAGTCACCTGCTAACAGCATTTGCTTGATAATACTAATGTCTGGCGCAAAATATCTATCCCTCGCATAAGGTGCGACCACAGAACGTACTTTATGGTAAACCACTTGTAATTGAGCTGATGTTTGTAATGGCTTATGGAACTCTAACCCCTGACATGCTGCTAATAATTCAATCGTTAATATAGTGGCAGTATTGTCAACCATTTCATGCAAACGTCGCGCTGCATTAGTTGCCATAGAAACGTGATCTTCCTGATTTGCTGAAGTTGGTAAACTGTCAACAGAATGGGGATGTGCCAGTGCTTTATTGTCACTGGCACAAGAGGCTGCCGTGACATGAGCAATCATAAAACCAGAGTTTAATCCACCCTCTTCTACTAAAAAAGCCGGTAACCCACTGAAGTTTTTATCTATCAGTAAAGCAATGCGCCGCTCCGCATTGGCACCTATTTCAGCAATTGCCAGTGCCAGATTATCAGCTGCCATAGCAATGATTTCACCATGGAAGTTACCTCCTGATAAAATGTCGCCTTGATCAGCAAAAACCAAGGGATTATCAGAAACCGCATTTGCTTCTACTTGCAAGGTGTCCCTAACAAACTGTATTTGATGGAGCACAGCCCCCATGATCTGAGGCTGGCAACGCAAGGAATAAGGATCTTGCACCCGAGTACAATCACGGTGCGATTCTCTTATTTGACTTCCTGCTAACAAGTTGCGAAACATTGACGCCACATTAGTTTGTGACTGATGACCACGAGCCAAATGAATGCGCTCATCAAAAGGCACATCGCTGCCGCATGCAGCATCAACGGACAAGGCACCGGCAATAATGGCTGTTTCAAACAAGCGTTCACTGGCGTATAGGGCAGTTAAGGCCAAGGCAGCGGATACCTGTAGGCCATTTAAAAGTGCCAAGCCCTCCTTCGCTTCCAACTCTAAAGGTTTCAAACCCGCAATTTTTAATCCTGCTTTCGCACTAATTATTGCACCATTATAACGAACCTCACCTTCGCCAAGTAAAGCCAAAGCCATATGAGCTAAAGGCACTAAATCACCCGATGCGCCCACTGAACCCTTGGCAGGAATGCAAGGGTATACTTGATGGTTGTATAAAGAAATCAAGGCATCAATCAACTCATAACGCACACCGGAGTATCCTTGCGCTAAGTTATTAATTTTTAGTAATAAAATAAGTGCAACAACTTCATCTGCAAGCAATTTGCCAGTACCACAAGCATGGGAAAGAACGATATTGCGCTGAAGTTGTTTTAAATGCTCAGTTGAAATGGTTTGATTCGCCAAAGAACCAAAACCAGTATTAATGCCATAGACCGTTTTTTTGTCCTTTAAAACCTTTTTTACAGTTTGATGTGATGCATCAATCAAAACCCTTGCATCATCAGAAAGCATACAAGCTTGTTTTAGATCTAATGTTTTTTTTATCGACTCTAGCGTTAATTGACCTGGATAAAGCATAAAATAATCAGACATGATTTTGGTCCTTGTTAGGTACTACCATAGGCAACCAAAGTGAATTATCCTTGGCACATTGTATTGCAAGCGGATAACCTGCATCCGCATGTCGCATCACGCCAGTTGCAGGATCATTATGCAAAACCCGAGCAATGCGCGTGGCCGCTTTCGCGCTTCCATCTGCAACTATCACCACCCCTGCATGTTGTGAGAATCCCATGCCAACCCCTCCTCCATGGTGAATACTGACCCAAGTAGCGCCACTGGCACAATTTAACAAGGCATTAAGTAAAGGCCAATCAGAAACAGCATCGCTGCCATCTAACATGCCTTCAGTCTCACGATTAGGACTGGCAACGGAGCCTGAATCCAAATGATCTCGACCTATCACAATCGGTGCTTTAACAACTTTGTTTTTCACAAGCTCATTAAACGCTAAGGCAAGTCGTGCCCTGTCCTTTAAACCAACCCAACAAATCCGCGCCGGCAAACCTTGAAAAGCAATTTTATCTCTGGCCATATCCAGCCAATGGTGCAGATGTTTGTCATCAGGAATGAGTTTTTTAACCAACGCATCAGTTGCATAAATGTCTTCCGGATCGCCAGACAATGCCACCCATCTAAACGGCCCTATGCCCTCACAAAATAAGGGTCTAATATAAGCAGGAACAAAGCCTTCAAAATGAAACGCATTTTTTTCACCCGCCTCTAAAGCCATTTGCCTAATGTTGTTGCCATAATCAAAAACAGGAATACCTCGCTTTTGAAACTCAAGCATGGCATGTACTTGTATGGCCATCGCATTTTTGGCCGCTATAACGACTTGATTCGGATCTAATTGCCTCATTTCAACGGCTTGCTCTAGAGTCCATCCAATAGGCAAATAACCGTTCAATGGATCATGGGCACTGGTTTGATCAGTAACCAATGCAGGTGTAGCAGCACGCTGGACTAACTGAGTGTAAATTTCAGCAGCATTTCCTAAAACGGCAACCGACAACGGCTGTTTGTTCTGGCAGGACTCGTTAATCCAAGTCAAAGCTTCATCTAAATCATGGGTATATCTGTCCAGATATTTTGTTTTAAGCCGTTTTTCTATGCGGGTAATGTCACATTCGACTGCCAAGACACTGGCACCAGCCATAGTACCAGCTAAAGTTTGAGCGCCGCCCATTCCACCTAAACCTGCCGTTAAAATCCAACGTCCGGATAGATCGCCAGCATAATGTTTTTTTGCGGCAGCAATAAAGGTTTCATAGGTTCCCTGCACTATGCCCTGCGAACCAATATAAATCCAACTGCCTGCCGTCATTTGGCCATACATCATCAAGCCCTTTCTATCCAATTCGTTAAAATGCTCCCAATTAGCCCATCGAGGTACCAAATTAGAATTAGCAAGTAAGACACGCGGGGCATCTTCATGCGTTGTAAAAACACCCACAGGTTTTCCTGATTGAATTAATAAGGTTTGATCTTCATCTAAGACTTTTAGTACCTGAACAATTTTATCAAAGCATTCCCAATTTCGAGCAGCCTTTCCCAGACCGCCGTAAACGATTAAAGAGTCGGGATCTTCTGCTACTTCTGGATCCAGGTTATTACAGAGCATGCGTAACGCAGCCTCAGTAAACCAATTTTTTGCCTGTAGCTCTATGCCCCTGCTGGCTCTAATAACACGTTTGTTCTTGTGCTCACTCATCCACAACACTCCATTTAGAGTTTGGACCGCAATTCAATGAAAAAACACTCATGCAATTAGGGTCATGTCCAAAATAAGGGAAATCCTAACAAGATGTCTGGTGTGGTGCAATAGGAATAAGATCATTGCGCAAGGTGATCCCATTTAAAGTGCCATATATACCTTCCACGGATGGGTTTTCAGGTTTTAGGCGCATTGATGCAGCCATATCATTACCCACAAATTATCTCATGGAAAATAGTTATAAAATCACACACAACACTCAAACAGTGCGTCATTGCGTTTTTCAGTTTTGTGCTGCATCCATATCGTTACCCACAAATTATCTCATGGA
>JBIODT010000161.1:0-4744 GCA_044445305.1 Legionellales bacterium
CTATATGTATTTTGATATGGTTTCTAATGCGATTCAACAACCAGAGCCAATTGTTTCAGCACAAATTACCCGCCCACCTGAACAGCTCTTAAGCCAAATTATGTCTTGGCAAGACGCATCAACACGCCAGTTGGTACAGCGCGCCTTGCCTAAAATACAAATTGTGGATGACAATGATGTAGATCAATCTAACGCTACTGTAGCACTAGTGGATAAAGTGATTGTTACCCCCAAAACGAGAGCAAACCATCAGACAGTTGCCACGCAAACAGCTGATGCAACTTCAAAGGTTAGGGGGACCTTCATCGCAAGAGCCACAGCTAAAAAACCGTTAAAACTTGCAGAAATTAAGAAAGTTACACCGGTTAAGGTTGCAAATAAAGCAGCAGTTAAACTGATCTCAGGTCAATACACCATTCAATTGTTTGCCACCCATCAAAAAAAGGACATTGAGCACCTTAGACAAACCAATAAATTATTTACTAAAGCCAGCATGATGCATTTTACTAATGAAAAAGGCAGTTGGTATTTATTAACCTTAGGTGAGTACAACAACAAAAACCAAGCACAGCTACAAGCAAGCAGATTACCTCCCGCCTTGTCTAAGTTGAAACCTTGGATTAGATCAACCACGGGCCTTACAAATATGGGGTAGGCTCGTAGCTCCGTGGGCATCATATCGTTCCTAACAAGTCTTATAGGTCGCGCCAGATATACTGAATACACGGTTTTTGTACACAGTTTGAGCCAGTTCGTGGCGAGTGCTTCACCATGAACCAAACCAACATTAGTCAAATGGACCGAATAAAACAATATTTGTACTATAATATAACCAAGACTGATTAATTATTATGGTGCATTATGAAATCATGGCTCGAAACCAATGCTCATTTATTGCCCATTCTTGAGCGCGTTAAAGAACATACCCCCGATGCCATCAATGAATCCAAAAAATCAAAACCTGCTGGCTCTGAACAACAAATTGATGACACAGTCAAAACGGATGCTGCGAAAAAAATTCAACATTTATGGCGTGGGTATAAGGTTAAAAAAGCACTGGTAAAAGATCCCTATGGCTCTTATATGTCAATGGTTGCTCATGACGATGAGCAACGGCTTTTATCATCTCTTATGTTTGGTCGACATGAGGCTGAGATACGCAGAGGGGCAAAAGACAGGATAAACAACCCACACATTCATGATCTCTCGTATTATCATCGATGTGATAATTTATCTGGTGTATTGCTGGATCGGCTCCAAAAAGAGTTCAAGATATCATCCGATACGCTTCGAGGTCACACCATGATTCCTGTTATGAATCTGAATGTGGTCCCGGTACAAGAGGCTATCAACAGGTTAAATGTCCCTGGCGTTGGGATTGTAACTGATACAAATCGTTCAATTTCAATGGTACTGATACCAAATACTGACGTAAATCGAAAGGTAAGATCTCATTTGGTTTTCGAAGGACTGATCGCATCACCCTGGGAGATTGCACAAAACATTACCGATCTTAAATTAAATCCGCTTGGTGTTTCATCAAAAAATCCTGGGTTAAACGAATCAATTTATATGAAGGGATTGCCAACAACCAAAGAAGCCCTATTGCAGTCGGATTTATTTTTTAAACTAAAGCAGACTGCACACAATAAAAAACTGCCAACCCATCATTTGGCGCAAAGCCTTGTTAAGCTGATTGAAAGTGACCATGAATTAACACCTGATGCAGTGAAGAGACTGGCATTAATGATTGACATGGCAACGACGTTTTATGCCAGCAACTACCCGCGTTTTGCCTTTTGTGTGTACGCGGTTATCCACGAATTAAGTCTTGCAATGGCATTACAGACTGATCCGAAAAAACTTGATACCGCCTTTGAACGCTTTCTAAGTGAGTCAAAAGAATCATTAACAAGCTCTTTGGGACTTAAGCCTGAGGATACAAACAAGTCAACATTTATTGCATCTCCTGCTTTATCTGGAACCAATGCCTTTATGATTGCAAAACGCATTGTTGCCACCATGCAAACTGAATCTGGAAAAAGACCAACAATTAAAACATACAAACCCTGTTATTTTGAACTTAATAGTGAGGAATTTTCTGAAGCAGGGCTGTTATCAGATCCGGATGTATTTCTTTTTTCAACGGGGCCTATCGTTAATCTGGATGGACTTACACCTGGGGTGGACATTAATCGTTTTGTACAAGAAAAAATAATAAAGAGTGGGCGTACAAAGCCTACCACTCTCATTCTCGATGCAACTACAACGCTTTATAAAAATTTACATTTAGATGAAGACGTGAAAAAGCTGGTTCGTGATGGAAAACTGTCCATTGTTGTTTTTGAAAGCCATCAAAAATTTGGGTTATTACACAGTGATCAAGCGCAATATGGGCGGGTGTTTGGTTGGTGCGCAACAGGGATTCACCTTAAAACAGGGTTGGATCAGATCCAGGACGATGCACGAGTAGATTTTAAAAAACATTTGGACATGCGTATAGGTGCTAACATCAATCATTGTTGTCAAAATACTTTAGAAGAGATTAAGCAACAACATTTTAGTAATGGCGCCTTGTTTAAAAATATTTTAAATCAAGCCAATCTTATTTCAAAACATATTGTCAAACACAAATACATGTCCAAAAATCTAGAAGAGCTTTATTTTATTACGCCACAATACTCCTGGAAGCATTTTTGGGGCCTAATTCCTTTCAGAAATAGCTTTGGCCATTATACAACGACGCTTTCATTTGTAGGCCATCTTAGCCGTCTGTGCGCAAATGCATCCGATGAGACCGATTCTTTGATTATATCATCACGAATCTATTTGGCGTTGGTCCAGAGAGGGGAAGAAAAAGCCATTCTTAACAACAGCCGTAATCTTGATAAGTTAGCGCCCGCAGAGCAAATCATTACTATGGCAATGGCAAACAATATGATCAATGGAATATTAAATGAACAGCCAAAAACGCTAGTCGAAAAGGTTGCCTTTTACTGTGCATTAAAGAATGTATTGGCTGCATGTGAGTCACTCAAAGGCAGGGACTCTTATCAAGAAGTATCAGAGTATTTTTATAATTTACAAAAAAAAATAACAACAGAAGCAGAGACATTTAAAATAAATCCTGATTTTTTAGAGGCCATACAAATTGCATACAATAAGAACATCATCTTGTCTGAAGATCTGTTGGCGCACTTCCAATCCAATCCTAAACTTTGTAAGTTTATGGTTCTTACTTCTTCTTCAGTGCTGTTGAATGATGAGCTCGTTAAGGATTTGGTTAAGCATCCAGGATCATTAGCTCGCATGTTGGCAGATCAACAATTTTTTATTGATAATGATGCCTTGTTGAAAAAAATAAGTGCTTTGGGCATTATTTTTGATATTGAAACATTGACTTCCTTGGTAACAAACAAAAAAACATTAGCAGTTCTAACCCGATGGCCTGATAAGCAATTGTCACTTAATTCAGAAAACATTAAAATGCTTAATAACGACCTAATCGCTTCATTTTTAGACAAAGATGACGCATTAACAACAAAAACCATGTCTATATTGGCTATGTTACATTCATCAGGCATCAAGATCGATGAGGTGATGTTAAATCTTGCAAAAAACAACAGTCAATTTGGCGAGCTGGTATCGTTGGTTTATAATACCAATTCAGAAATTTTAACTCGTTTAAAAAACGCTGAAGATACCAGCAAGTATGATGAAAGTTTAAAGTACACACCAACCTATTTAAAGACCTGTTTTTATGCAATTAAAGCATTTTGCATTAATCCATTAAATGAGAGGAAAGAGCCATTATTAACGCAATCAATTTCTGCTGCAAATAAAGAATACTGCGACACCGTGTTATGTAAAGACAGAAGCAAGGCTACTCGTGTTGTTAAGGGCATTTTACAAGTCCTAATTGGTATGTCGTCTACTTTAGCCGCAATATGCACCCTTACGCTGTATGGTAGTTTAACTGGTGACTATAAGATACGCTTAGGTAAGACCAAATCAGAACGGAAATTAGAAGATGTTGACACTCAATTAAAGGAATCTTTATCTCGAACCAAAGACGTTCCAGGTCCGTGCTAATAGGGGCTGGTCTATGGTTTCATAAAGATACTGCTTTTTGTTCCCCAGCCATTTGAGCTTGCCTGAGCCACAGCAGATATCCAGTAAGTGCCATGCCAATATAAATGAGCATTAATCCACAATGAAAGGGTAGATCTTTGCTGAGATACATAAAGGCATACAAGGTATCCGTTATAAACCACAACAGCCAGGTAATAATGATTTTATGACACATTAGCCACTGGGCTACCAAACTGAGTGAAGTACTGGCAGCATCGAGAAATGCCACATTAGAGTCACTTAATGTTTGCAGTAAATAGTGAATGACTACAAATACGCAGCAAAGTATTAATAGCAATAAAAGCCATTGTTTTCCTGTGAGGGTGCTTAAGCGATGCGATGTGTTATCTGGATCTAAGCGATGCTTTCGTTGCCATAAGTGCCAGCCATAGCACATACTTAAAAAGTAGCACAGCTCTAAAAACATGTCTGCATAGATGCCTTTATGCCAATAAAGTCCGCCATTGATGACCGTGGCGATCATACCTAGTGGCCAAGCTTTGTTATTTAAGCGCATAAAATAATAGGTGGATAATAATGAAACCAAAGTTCCAATTAAATCAAAAAGCATGATACAAACTTAAAAAAATTGCGAATTAAGTTGCATTATATC
>JBIODT010000162.1:0-4676 GCA_044445305.1 Legionellales bacterium
ACATTGGACGGCAGTCAACTACTCCCCAAGACTTATATTTTACAAGCATTTGTTGGCACCCAAAATTCTGTTTACAATGGACAAGCAAGTGACGTGCCGATTAAGGTGATTGGCGCACCCGCTTTTAGCGTTACCCTGATGGGAGGTAACACGACGTTTGTGACAGGGGGTAGCGGGACAGCTAATTTTTCAATAAAAGCTAATTTTTCGGCAAAATTAAAGCATGACCTTCAGTCGCAG
This sequence comes from Legionellales bacterium, assembly GCA_044445305.1. Classification (GTDB taxonomy): domain Bacteria; phylum Pseudomonadota; class Gammaproteobacteria; order Legionellales; family Legionellaceae; genus Legionella. The sequence goes on from JBIODT010000162.1 coordinate 241, forward strand.
AATACACCGTTACAATTGTATTTTATGGATAAAAATGGAGGAAACTATGCAAGCCAGATCACGAATGGTACTTCAGCATGTGCGGGCATACCCCGTGTCTGTGGTAATCCAATCACATTAAGCGCGAGCGAGCAATGTTGTTTGCAGTTGGCATTGGATGGAAGTCAATTGCCCCCAATGACTTATATTCTAAAAGCATTCGTTAGTACGTTGCCTGATTTCATGAATGCTGTTTTCTATGGCCAAGCAAGCGACTTGCCGATTACAGTGAGAGATCAGCCACTCACGACAACACTGAGCATTTCACAGTCCGAGCTAGCGTTATCGGTGAATAATACAGCCCTCAATCCCGCATTAACCGGTAATCCAAGAGTATTGACCATTACAAACACGGGGAATCAAACAGCGACCAATATGGAGGTTAACTACCCATACTGGCCGGGCGGAACACCTGCCACTACAGCCTCATCCACATGCAGTTATAATTTAGCACCGGGTGCTACGTGCACAATTACCATTACGCCCGGCCAAAACCCATCAGCAGGCACTGGAAATGTGGATTGTTCGACGGGAATAGCGCCCATCCCTCTAAACATCAATGTGAGCGCAGAGAATGCTGTGGAGGTTCAATCGAGTATAGTGATATTGAGTTATGGCTGTATTTATCAAGGTGGATTTGTTTTTTCAGTGGATGACGCCTATGCTGATGCACCCATCGACGGAAGTATGGGTGGGAAGGTGGTGGCTTTATCGGATCAGGCAGCACAAACGCCAGGAGTGATCTGGAGTTCTAACGGCAATAGTGGTACCTCAGCTGACGCGCAAAATGATGACATACCTGGCATATCTATTACGTCAACAACACCGTCTGACACGTGCAACGGGGCTACCGATGGCTTTTGTAATACAAATGTTATTACCAGTTTTTACATGCCAACAACAAGCTATCCATTAACTTATTATGCCGCAGGAGTTTGTAAAGCAACGATTGCCGGATATTCGGATTGGTATTTGCCTGCAATATGCGAAATGAATGAAGCCGCGTCTTGGTCTGGCGCTACTTGCCCATCTGGAATACAGAATATCGCATCCAATTTACAAATTTTAATGGATGGTTGTAGCAGCGGCAGCCAATGCATCGATTTGCCTGCTGATTACTTTAGCTCTACGCAGATAGGCCCAACGAGTGTGTGGACCGTGCAATACGCCATGGGCATCGGCAGTGTGGGCCAAGGGGCTAAGTACGGGCAGGCTTCAGTCCGTTGTGTTCGAAGGTTAACGCTATAAAGGCAATGTCGAATGCTCCTCAGGACTCATTAAAGTAGCAAATGTTAACGACCTCTAAAATTTAAGGGTTGGGATATTTTCAAGCGTATATCCATCGATCGGATTGGACGTAGTTTGAAACAAAGTAAATCGAGACGACAAATGAGTGCGCTCAAAAATGTTAAGAGATGATGGTAATAAATCAGTGATGACCATTTTTTGTAATTCCTTTGATGCTTGATACCCTTCAATCACACCCCAGACCCAGAGTCCTGTAAAAAATAGTGCCATTGGCACGAAAATAATGAGCAATGGGGGGAGTTGTGTGGTGATTTAAGAAAACTGTTATCGTCGCATGCCGGTCTGCTTGGTTGCGTCAGGAGCATCCTGCATTTCTATCTCGTCATCCGAAATATTTTTTATATCTTCGGCAAAATCACTATCACACTCAGGTGCCAGGAGCATGTCGTCATCATCAGCAGCCGCCGCTGCAGCGGGTGCTGCGCGAGAAGTGGTCTCCATCGAATGACTAAGGGCCGGTGGTTCTCTATGAAAATTTAGACGAAGGTTTTGTGTAGATTTTTCTTTTGGAGGCTCAGGAAATTTACACTCATTTGCCACGAAAAGTTCTGCTAAATGATTGCCAAGCTGACATCTGTCTTTCGCATATTGCATGCACTTTGCCTGATATTCAGTAAGAATCCGGTTGCATTTTTGTCGACACTCTTCAATATTTTCAACCGGTTCGCCTGCAGCCAAGCCTTGGTTAAACAGATCAGGATGAAGCGCCAAAAGTTCATTGGGGGAAGCGACTTGAGAGGCTTGGATGACACGCTGGGCAGCGTTTAATAGTCCATATTTTTTCAATGCTCTCACAATTAGAGATAGATTTTCGATATTAAAATCACTATGCGTAACAATATCGTCTGGTTTGGCATCTTTTGAATTAGAAAAGAGCAGTATTTTTCCGCAGCTCATTATCGCTATTTGCACAGCATATTTATATAGACCAATTTCAATCAGACCCTCAGCTAGTTTGAGGAAGGGACCCGTGTTCATGTTGTCTACTGATTTTTTAATGATTGAATCAAAAAGAGAAGGAACCTTCACCTCCACTTGGACGGGGACTAATATTTTTTCTCTGGTTGTAATACTGATAGTGACATTGCGATTTTTTTCTGTCGGTTGATTGAATGTAATTATAGTCGCGCCATCATCAGTCCCCATGCTGCAGCTATTCAGCCACTTTAATTTTAGGGGCTTCTTATTGGCTATGATTGCATAAATATTTTTATATAAAGCAAGATATCCTTGAGGGTTTATCCTTTTCGATTCTGTGCAGGCTTCATCTGAAAATAGTGATAGTGACTCGCTATTTTCATTCGTTAGCACAGATACCTTAGTCTGAAATTTAACTTCGCAAATGGCGTTTTTTTCTTCCGAAAACACAAAATCAATATTCTGGCCGTTACAATGGGTTTTTATTTTTTTTTGTTCTGGGGAAAATTGGATAACTGAATGTCTGTTTTGTCTTATCTGAAGCGTTTCCCAATGTAAGCTTAATCCTTTATGAAGCGCAAGAAGCGCATCAATGCTATCAGTGTCAGCTGCTTCTTCAATACGCGCAAGCTCGGCAAGAATAGAAATGCAAAATTTCTGGTTGGTATTACACAGCTCTGATAAAGCGTAATTTATCTTCTCTGATACACTGAAAGACTGTTTGTATTCATCATATAAAGCTAAAACCAGCTTTCCAATTTCAATTGGGCTAAGACTATCCAATTCCTCATTACTGGGTTGATTGGGTGATCCACGAAAATAATTTAATACCTTTAATGTTGTTAGTTCAGACGGAGGGGATGACAGTTGCCAATATGTAAGTGTTAGATCGTCATCTTTGTAGAATCCTTTTGACTCGCTTTCTTTTTTTGTCTCTAATAATCGCATTATGTTTGAAATTTTTTGATGTGCTAAAAATTGCTGTTCTGCCGGTATCGAACTTAATGTTGCAAGGTCGGTAGGGTGTATGTTAGAAGAAATGCCATCACTCATAATAAAAATACTGTCTCCTGGTTCCAGAGAAATGACATCTTGCTTGACCTGTTTAAAGGTTGTTCCTGCTTTCCCAAGGTAGTTTGTAATGCGATGTTTTCCTGATTGGTTGTGTTCAGAAAATTGCTTTAATGCGGCTCTTAATTCATTAAACGTTGTGATGTTTATAACATTCATGCCTTGATATTTACGGAAAAATGCAATTAGTTTGTCCTTGGTATCAATTGCGTTAGATACTGGTTCCACATGCCGTTGAAGTTTGTATTGGTAATCGCTGTCAGGAAGACATAAATCGTTGTATAAGTCTGTATTTTCAATGGATACCTTTCTATCTTCATAATAGTCGATAGTCTGGATATTGCGGTCATAATAAAAGCCGGCTTCGGTTTCATCCTTTGATTGAAATTTTACACGCCCGTTATTCAGAATAATTCCGCAACAATCTCCCATATGATACATGTATGCCGTGTTTTGATATACAAAACACAACATAAAACAGCAGCCGGATTCTGCGTCTTGAATGGCGGATTGAGCGGCAAACACTATCCCTTCAACACACTGATCGAGTACTTCTTTTATAGTCAGTCTTGGCTCAAATACAGGGTGTAAATTTTTAATTAACGGCAAGAGTCTTTCTGTTGCCATGTAGCCTTTACGTTTAGAAACCCCATCAACAGCGACTAACATTTGTAGGTCAGTTCCTGATAATACATATACCCCATCTTCATTTATTGGATACCCCTTGCCTGCACGCGTTACGCCTGCAACATCTACAATAGGTTTTAAGTTGGTTGTATTTGATTTCATTATTTTACCCTCATATTGATTAAATAATAGCATACCTGATGCTCTTAATAAAGACCATGTGGTTTTTTAGTCAAAAAAGATAAATTATAGACCGAATGATTGTAAGTCAATTTTGATTACCAACAACAAGCAATACAACCAAATATACCGAAAAACGCAGAGGCAACTACTCGCCGGTCATCCCGAGCGTAGCGAGGGATCCATGAGTAAGCACTGCACCTCATGACCCGAGATCCCTCGCTACGCTCGGGATGACGTAGCGGGTGAGTAGTTACGTTCAATTTTATGATCAATGCAGTGCTGGTCTTGAG
>JBIODT010000163.1:0-4668 GCA_044445305.1 Legionellales bacterium
AGCACTCAAATTTCTTCAAAGCGCCCACACAGTTTGTCTTCTCTTTTTGTTAATGAACTTGCCTCGGAGGGCGTGCTGCGTATTCTACTCACTTCAGCTACAGTGTCAATTACTTTTTGTGTTTTTTTTTAAATAGTGTTTGTCATAGTGTATTTGCCGGAAGTGATCCGCGTTTTAATGCTTCATCAACAGCTACTTTTACGAGGGCTAGTGCGGGCAGAGGGGTTTTAAGCATTTATCTTGATGAAGGATGGGCAAAGAAGTACCGGCATGGAGCGCCACCGAGAGCAGCTGAAAAATATACCAAGGAACATGACCGGAATAACTTCCTATTATAGCGCAAAGATGAGTATCGTCTTAATGCTATAATAGGAAGTTATTTCGGTCACGGTCCTAACTATTCGCCCTCAGAAGTTCGTTATTAGTTCTTTATATTGTTCTTCGTTGAAACCTAACGCGATTGTTTTGCCATTTTCTACCAAAATAGGTCTCTTGATGAGTGACGTATTTGCAATAATAAAGTCTATTTTTTCCAACATACTTAACGCTTCATAATGATCTTTATATTTTCGGTAAGTTGTGCCTTTTCTGTTGATAGGAAGTTCATCTGCGAAATCACTCCAAGCTTTTATTTGTGCTTTTGTTGGTGGGGATTTTTTAAAATCGATAAACTCGTAATCAATTTTATTTCTCTCCAAGAAATTGCGTGCTTTTTTTACAGCATCACAATTGGGAATTGCAAACATTGAAATCATTTTTATTCAAAAGTCCCTGTTATTCTTACACCAGCTATATCTTATTATAAGTTTACAGCTTTTGCCAATTGCAGCCTCTTCCAATACAAATGAGCCTGAAATAGTATAAAAAAGGGCTGTTCCAACCCGTGTCGTCCAAACTGTAAGGACTATGATTACAATGAACGATGTCTAATAACATGATGCATGTGATGTTGATGGAGCGACATCAGTGATAAGCGTGTACTTGTCGATAAATTGATCCTGGGCACTTACAATCCATTGCAAATTAAGATCGCAATATGATGATCTCATCAACATAAATGTCAAATACCTAAAACTTAAGATTGTGACCGCGCGCAGTATATCGTGCATTATCTCATGTAATAAAAAAGGTAACTCCTCGTGCATCAAGACAACTCTAACTTGTGTTGATGCACGAGGAATTACGCAAACAAGTTAAAAAGATCGAATACACCACACTCCAGATGCATCACTCTTGTTAGCCAAGAGTGATGCACTACTAAAACTAACATTTTGCCTGTATGCAGTGCCTGCATCGTTCTCGGTTGAGCTCCAAAGAAACGCATCGTTAGGAGAGGAACCGAAATCAGGGATACCATTACTTAAATACATTTGATTTAGCTCAAATATAGAAGGAAGATACCAATCCGCATAACAAGAAGCACCCGCCACGCTACCCGGGTTGCTACAAGGAGTTACGCCATCTGTTTGTATAGAATAATTAACACACGCTTGCGCGGCCATGTTAGTCAACGCACTAGAAGTCACGGCATTGACGTTCTGCTCACTCACGATCAACGACGTATTCATTTTACCCGCACCAATCCCATTTCCGTTAGCGCCCGTAACAAAGTCATTTCCACCACCATCCCATGTTTGATTCGTGATAGTTTCAGTGCTTGCTGCGATCAACCCATGCACTCCAGTACTATCAACATAAAATACAATTCCACCCATGGCTTGTTGACCGACGGTATAAACAGTGGTTGGATTAACAGTGGGTGGATTAACCCACGTGGTGTCATAGTTCGCATTGGAGTTTTTTGCAAGCAATTGCCCTGTCGTACCACCTGCAGCAATCAGTGGAATTTTTGCAATTTGCGATAAAACATATTCTTGGGACGCAGGATTTCCAGCCAACCCAACCCCCATTGGTAACAAAAAAAACGATCCTAACAACGCAGTCTGGCCGATAAAACGCATGGATAACTTTGTGTTCATTTTTAATCCTTTAAACCGTGTATGAAAGACTGAGCAATAATCCATTTTGCTTGGGAATATTGGATACATTTCCAGTAAACGTTGTGGTGTTGAGGGTGTATGTGGTATTCCCATTAAACATTCCCTGGTAATTCAGTGATAACTTAGCCCGTTTGGAAATTTGCGCGCCAACACCAGCTTGCACTTCAAACGCTGCTTGTGATAAATCATTAAACGATTAAACACATCCTAAACCAATATTTATTTTTTTTACCAACACACTATCCCTATTATTAGTTTAATTTGAAATTACGACCATGAGCGTTTTCTAAAACCGTATCCATCATACAAATCAATGCAAATCAATACAATGTATATTTCTTCCCTAAGAAATCAGACATCATTTCGAACAATTCTCAAAGTTTTGGTAACTCCCCATCCACCCATTAAAGTCTGAAAAAATATTTCAAAAACAATTGGTTATGATCAAATAGGCGTCATGAATAAAGATGCTATCATAGCCAAGCTGTTAGAAAGGATTGATGCGCTAGCAGCGATAATCCATTCCCAAGCAGCGAAAATTGCGGAGCTAGAAAAGCGGCTGAACAAAGACAGCAACAGCTCAAAGCCCCCATCGAGCGATGGCGTTAGAAAGCCACCGAGGCGAAATACTCAAACAAGTAGCCCATCCCGACCATGTGGTGGTTCACGCGTTGAGTCAATGTCCTGATTGTCAAAACGACTTAAGTCAAGCAGCAGTCACAGAGCATCGTGCAGAAACGAAGTACTGTGGTGGTTGCCATAAGAAAGTCATCGCGGCTTTCCCTGCGGCAGTGAACGCGCCAACGCAATATGGCCAAGGGGTACGGTCTTGGGCTTTGTATTACCAGAACCAGCACTTTATTCCCGAAGACAGGCTACAACAACTATTTATAGACATGTACCACTTACCCTTGTCTACCGCGTCTATAGCCACATTTAATGCACAAGCCTATCAATCGCTAGAAGGCTTTGAGCAAGACGTATTACGGTTAGCCAAAGAAGCCCCTGTGAAGAACCCGGATGAAACTGGCTGTCGTATTGAAGCAAAAACACAATGGTTGCACACGCTATCTACGTCACGATGTACGTATTATCACGTATCGGCTAAGCGTAAATCACTGATTGATGGGATTTGAAGGGTTGCCGTACATGACCATTGGCGTCCTTATTACCAACTGCCTGATGTGGAGCATGCCTTGTGTAATCAACATCACTTTAGAGAACTAAAGGCGGTACATGAACAAGAGCGCAGGCAAGATGGCAAAACTGCTTCGCATGATGCTTCGGTGTCGCCATCGCTATGGTGATAAACTTATCCCACCTCACCACCTCGTACGCCTAGAGACCCTCTATGACCGTGTTGTTAATGACGCACTGGCCTGGCATGAGTCCTTGCCACCTTTAGTCCTTCGTAAAATTTTGCGAGGGCGACCTAAACAGCGGCCTGGTCATAATTTGCTGTTGCGCTTAAAACACCATAAGCATGAGGTGCTACGCTTCTTATATAATCCTCTCGTGCCTTTCACTAATAAAGTACCAACAGATGATTTTGAGGGTACTGCTTGTTAGTATAAATAAGCAACTATTCAGGCTTGACTTCAACCGCATTAACATCAAGTTTGGGGAAGCCAGTTATTTCTACGGTCATTGAAGCAAATTCAACTTTACCCTTGGTTTTCTCAAAGGCCTCAACAATACTCGTGAATAATTTATCCTTAACAGTTCTCCTATTTTTATGCGGTACAAGATAGCGAACAGTGAACTCCATCCAATTATCATTAGCGATCAATGTTACTGCGGGAGTAAAATCGGGCGTATCAATCATGTAGCGTGTTTTTACATCCATCCACTTTTCGGCTGCGGCAGCTTCATATTGATGAACAACGGCTTTTGTGACATCCAACAGGATACGACGTGCCATATGTTGATCATTACCGTATCGGATTGGAACAACAATTTCATCCCAGACAAACGGAAATGAACCTGAGTAATTAATGACATTTTCTTTTAACACCATAGCATTGGTGACATGAACAATCCGTCCGCTATATTGATCTGCTTTAACCCAATTGCCTATTTCCATCAATGATGTCCGCATAAAACTGACGTGAATAACATCACCTTGTCTATCTCCAATTTGAATTCTGTCTCCGATTTGATAAAGGCCTGTCATTACAATGACAATCCGCCCAGCCACACTTGCAATGACCTCTTGAAGAGCAAAGGCGACTCCTGCGCCGATCACGCTAAAAGGAATGGCAAATTCTTTGATTTGAACAGCGAAGAAAATGATTGTTATTACAAACAAAGCCAGACCACACACTAAAGCGGAAAGATCTTGGATATGATATCGAGTTCTATTGGTTTTAACGATGTGTGGTAATATGATCCTTAGCGTTTTAAGGGATAGCTTCAGCAGCACGCCTAATACAACCAATGCTGTAATTTTCAGCCCCGTTGTTGAGTACGGTATTGATTCAAGAAAGCTTTCCATATCATCCCTAATATTGTCTAGTTGATATGATTTATACTAGACCTAATTTAGTAGATATTGCAAATCGTGTGATTTATCAAAAGTGCGAAGATTATATAAAAAGCCTTTATTTCAAAGCCCGTAGGATGTTTTAGATATCTTTGGAAGTAAATATGGTGGAGGTGGAGGCGGCGG
>JBIODT010000164.1:0-4588 GCA_044445305.1 Legionellales bacterium
ACCCACAAGTTACCTCATGGGTGTACTCAAACGCTTGAATTAAGCCTTGCTGTTCCAGTTCATTTAATTGGCCTTGGGCTATGAATTTTTCAAGTTGTGACAAGGCTTTTTTATAGTTTGCAAAACGTTGCATCTAGAGAATATCAATTTTATCATCCATATTATTCTCCAAAATAAGCAATTAACTCATTAAATAGTGTCACGTCCTTAGACTGCAGAATCAACATCAATTTTTTTTTCCACAGACTGGCTCCGGGTAGGCCATGAGCCAAGTTCATTAACGGTTTCACCAAAATACTTAATGCACTGTTCTTACTGTGTTCATCAAGCAAATAATCAAGATAATGTGCGAAAACTTGGCTTCGGCTTAATAACTGACTATCAGGATGCAGAACCTGATGAATTTCTGCGATTTCATAAGGATTGTCACATGCCAATCGACCTAACATGACGCCATCCACTTGATTTAAATGACCTTTGATTTCATCAGAATTGACAATATTGCCGTTAAGAACCACCGGAATATGAGGGAATTCCTGTTTTATTTTGTAAACATAAGAATAATTCACTGGTGGAATGGTTCTGTTTTGTTTTGGATTTAAACCATTTAACCAAGCTTTGCGCGCATGGACGACCAATTTTTGACAACCAGCAGCAACCAGTTCATGAGCAAAAGCACTAAAAAATTCATAGCTGTCTTGATGGTCAATGCCAATTCTTGTTTTTGCTGTTACAGGTATAGATACAGCTTGCCTTAGTGCAGAAATGCACTCGGCAACCTGTGCCGGCTCATTCATTAAACAAGCGCCAAAATGACCCGCCTGAACTTTATTACTGGGGCAGCCTAGGTTGAGATTGATTTCATCATAACCCTCTTGCTCTGCTTTTTTGGCACATTCTACTAAGGCGATTTTATCAGAGCCACCCAATTGAAGGGCTAGAGGATGTTCGCAAGGACTGAAAGATAAAGCCCTGACAGGGTTATTTTGAATGGCGCCTGCCGTTTGCATTTCAGTATACAGCAACGCATTGGGTGCTAACAAACGCATGAATACCCGAAAATGCCTGTTACTCCAATCAATCATTGGCGCAATTGACAGCAGGCTTTGAGTAGAACTGTCTAAATGAGTGGTATCGCGATTTAATTGCATGTGGCTTTGTTTAACTCCATGGCTTGAATCAGCAATTGTAACCTGGTTCGGCCTTGAAAAAAATTAATATCTAATTTATAAGCTGCATGAATTAATTTTGCGCGATGATTGGGCCACAATTTTAAATCAATATTAAACGCTATGGCGTCTACTTGCCCACCACTTTCTGTGGCTAAAGTCAGTTTTAAATGGTTTTGACCTACCAATCTTTGATCTAAAATCTCAAAAACATTATCAAAAACCGGCTCAGCAAATTGTTGCCCCCAAGGTCCAGCTTGCTGAATCAGCAACGCTGTTTCCAAGTTAAATTCATCAGCATGTAACGGACCATCCGTCAGCAATTCACCTTCACATTGAGATAAGTCCAAATGCCGTGTCACTTCTGCAACCAAAGCATTACGAAAACCATCAAGATTATCAGGATGTATGCTTAATCCAGCGGCCATTGCATGACCACCGAATTTGATAATTAATCCTGGATGGTCTTTGTCTACTGCAGCCAACACATCGCGAATGTTTAAATCAGGCACCGATCGGGCAGAGCCCTTTAATTCATGATCGCTCACCTGTGCAAAAGCAAATACGGGTCGGTAATGACGCTCTTTCATGCGACCAGCCAATATTCCTATGACACCTTGATGCCAAGTTTTATCATACAGACACAAGACTATAGGCAGATGGCCTCCTTGGTCGGCACTGAGCGATAATTTATCCAAAGCATGCATGGCCTGCTCTTTCATTTCAGATTCTATTTGTTTTCTTTCCTGGTTTAATTCATCCAGCTGTTTGCAGTATGCTCGTGCTTGTTCTGGATCGGGCGTTATCAAGCATTCGATGCCTAAAGCCATGTCATCTAACCTGCCAGCAGCATTTAACCTTGGTGCCAACGCAAAGCCAAGATCAGATTCCCTCAGTCGCGCAAGGTCTCGACCTGCGATTTCAATTAATGCTTTAATGCCCACGCGACACAAGCCTTGGCGTATTCTAGCAAGGCCTTGGTTCACCATAATTCGGTTGTTTTGATCCAGACCAACCACATCAGCAACAGTTCCTAAAGCAACCAAGTCAAGAAAGCTGGACATATTTGGTTCAGGCAGGTTCATGTCGCTAAACCAGTTCATGTTACTAAGCTGTCTGCGTAAGGCCAGCATGACGTAAAAAATAACACCGACTCCGGCTATAGATTTGCTGGGAAAAGCACAACCGTGTTGGTTTGGATTAACAATGGCACAAGCATTAGGTACCGTTTCAGCAGGCAAATGGTGGTCTGTGATTAACACATCGATGCCCAACTTATTGGCTGTCTCTACGCCATCAAAGCTTGCAATGCCATTATCCACTGTAATGATTAAATCAGGCTGCCATTTCTTAGCAACGGTAACGATTGCGGGCGTCAATCCATATCCAAATTCAAAGCGATTCGGCACTAAATATTCTACAAATTTTGCACCCATAGCACGTAAGGCTGTAATTGCTAATGCCGTAGAAGTTGCACCATCCGCATCAAAATCACCGATAATAAGAATGCGTTGCTGCTCAGTCAAAGCGGTTTGCAGGCGTGAACAGGCTTCATTAATTCCCTTTAGGCTGTCAAAAGGCAATAATGTTTGTAGTTTTTTATCTAACTGAGATTCATTAATAATGCCTCTACTAGGATAGATACGCTGCAATATGTCGGGGACATTGGGCAGATGAATAGGCTGGGTTGGTAATGGTCGTTGTTTAATGAGCATGAATCAAATGTCTCCACAGGCGGATGAGCCAGTTGCGTTTGTTTAGGGTATAACCACAATTATTCCAATACCAAGTGACTGAACTGTTTTTTAATTCAGTTTTGTGTTGTTCACTCAGGCGGTCATAGTCGTGAAGCAAAATAATTTGAAATTCTTTAAGTGGCAGTTTGGGATCATAAAGTGTGACATTGGAGCTTGTTATTTGTGCCATTGCAAAAAAATGTTCGTCAGCACAAACAGCAATTGGTTTTTGTCCTGCTAATTTGGTGCCGCCCCACAACCAAACCCCATTAAAAGCAGTGTTATTCGGCAGCGAGGCCAGTAGCATTTGGCTTTCTGTAATCAACTTTTGCCAATACATTGATGCATCAAGCTGTGCCAATTCAGGCATTAGAGGCTTATTGATGAGTTGATGCGCAGGCTTTGCATGTAACGAAGGTTTGTTATCAACACAAAGTAACCACAGTTGTGAATTATGGTAATGCAAAGCCATACCATCCTCAGCAAAATAATCTGCAAATTGCTTGAACCATGTTTTGGATTCAGCATCACTTAATTGTAAGTCTTTACCTGTAGCCTCAATAAACGCATCGTTATGAGTTGCTTGCCAGGAGATTGGGCTTAATATGACCCAATCACCTTTAAGCTGATGATGTTGTTTCAGTAGGTCGGCTAAAGGTGGTGCCTGTGGTTCATACTCAAGCGCTGCCAATAAGTTCAGCAAAGCATCGCCTTGTGAAGCAACGTCTTTGCTTTCATTGGGGAGAGCACAGCAATCTGCATCTACAATAACAATCATTCATATCCTTTTAATATCCGGGACGACCCTATGTGGTATACTTGTGGATGTTTTCAACTACTAAAATTATAAAAATCATGCATATCAATTTAGAAGCAACAGATCAACATGAAATTCAAGCTTATAGCGCCAATGAAATTCAAATTAATTCCATTATTTATGCAGGCAGTTTAATTGTTTCCAGAGAGGAAATCACTAAGGATTTACTAATAAAAAACATTAGAGACATTGATGAGGACTATCTTAATTTGTTACTGAAATCAAAACCAGAATTAATTATCATTGGCCATGAGCAAACAGGCGTATTTCCACCTATAGAAATGATAAGTGCGCTGTCCCAGCAACGCATAGGCATTGAATGCATGTCTATAGGCGCTGCATGTCGGACTTTTAATGTGTTACTGAGTGAACATCGAAATGTTGTTGCTGGTTTTATTTTTAAACCAGCGTAGTACTATCCGCCCAAATAATCGGTACCAAACTGCTCTAAATAATTGTGATAATTACCAAGATAATTTTGCACGCCGTATTGTTCTGTTAGAACTAAAACACGTGTTGAGCTGTGGTCGATGAAATAACGATTGTGACTGACGAATAAAACAGCACCTTGAAACTGCTGTATTGCTTCGATTAATGCGTCAATAGACTCAAGATCCAAATGGTTGGTTGGCTCATCAAAAATCAATACATTGTGTTTTTCTAAAATTAATTTAGCCAAGACCAAACGGGCTGATTCACCACCACTTAACATGGCAATTTTTTTATCCACATCAGCACCACGAAACAGTACTTGTCCTAATACCTTCCTAATTTCCTGTGCGGGTGCAGCAACATTATCTTCCATCCATTGTAATACGGTCTGTTCTGGTACCAGTTGCGTACGGTAGTCTTGGGCAAAATAACCG
>JBIODT010000165.1:0-4587 GCA_044445305.1 Legionellales bacterium
CCATTAACGCGTAGTTTTTGTGCCTTGGGGAGCTCGCTTGCGCAAAATCTCTTTAATAAATCACTAAGCGTCAGCACAGACCAAGAGCCGGCACACTGAAATTGCTGATGTTCTTTATCAAAGATTATTTGAGGATTGTTGGGTAGCATCGTTTAGGTTGACAATAAAATTGAATAAAACATAGTAGCATATCTAATGGGCGTTGGACAAAGCTGCATACAAAAATAGGAGTATCCACACTGTGCGCGAATAAAAGCCGGAGGGTATCCTATTCTTATTTTATGTGCATTTTTTGCAATTTAAATCTGCATGGATTCATTTATGAACTATAATCTAACATGTATTAACTGTGTATTAACATTAAGGAGTTTGTAATGAAAAGGATTAACTGTATCTATAAAAATACAATTAAAACTGCTGTGGTCTGTTCTTTGTTCCTTGGAGCAATAACAGCGACTGCACCAACATTCGCAGCATCAACAGAAATAAATCACACTACGGGTTTTGTTCCCACGCAACTTGCGTACTACGTTGTTCACAAAAATACCGCAGTAGTACGCCGACCTGCAGCAGTGCGTCATCCTGCGACAGTGCGTCATCCTGTGACACGTCACCGCATACGCTAAGCCGTTGTAAAACATGTAGCCCGTATTTACGGGCTACATCCTTAATTTATGGTCACGCGAAGTAATCTTTGAGTATAGATATAGTCTGTTAATTTGTTTTGTGGTAAAATTGCCCTTATTTTTCCCAAAGATGCTAGAATCAGGCATGCAAAACGACTACAGTCAATTCGAACAACGAAAACGCGATCACATTGAACTTGCGTTAATGTCTGACAATCAAACCAGTGAACTTAATCCCTTCGATAGTTTTTCATTAATTCATGAAGCGTTACCGGACATTAATTTTGATGAACTGTGTATCAAAAGTCAGCGTTTTAACCAGCTGATTAAAAAACCCTTTTTTATCAGCTCTATGACTGCGGGGCACTCCAATGCAGCGCAAATTAACAAACACCTTATTGAGGCCTGCGCCCAATCAGAGTGGGCAATGGGTGTAGGCTCACAGCGCCGTGAATTAACCGATAAATCAGCCGCCGCAGAATGGGAACCACTTCGTCGCGCATTCCCTAACGTAAGCTTATTTAGCAACCTGGGAATTGCACAACTTATTAGCACCCCCAGCACATCAATTCAGCGCTTAATCGATGCCTTACAAGCCGAAGCTTTAATCATCCATTGCAATCCCTTACAAGAATGCATCCAACCAGAAGGAACCACTTCTTTTAAAGGATGTTGGGATGCACTGGCACAATTGGTTCGTAACGTACCAGTGCCCATCGTTGTTAAAGAAACGGGCTGCGGCTTTTCCCAAAAAACCCTGACCCGCCTAAATAATTTAGGCATAGCTGCGGTAGATGTTAGTGGCTTAGGCGGAACTCATTGGGGACGGATTGAAGGCCATAGAGCAGAACAAGATTCACTCAGACAACAAACTGCAGATGCCTTTCGTAATTGGGGGATCAATACACTGCAAAGCGTAAAAAATGCAATTACAATCAAACCCCAGTATGAAATATGGGGCTCAGGTGGCGTAAGACATGGATTAGATGCTGCTAAATTATTTGCTTTGGGCGTCACTTCAGTAGGATTTGCTAAACCCATGCTTGAGGCGGCTTTACAATCTACAGAGCATGTATTAAAAAAAATGGCCACCATAGAATACGAACTAAAAACAGCCATGTTTTGTACAGGCAGTCTTGTACTTAATGATTTAAAGGAGATGGCATGTCCCTAGCTGCTAATGCCAATGAACTGTTCCAAGGATTCTCTAAATTATCACGAGAAGAACGATTTCAGCGCCTGGTCGACTTAGGCGCACTGTCGCTAGAAGATCTTGTTTTTTTAAAACAAGGTGGCATTAAAGATTTAAACCTGGCAGACAAACTGATTGAAAATGTTATTGGTTATTTTCAACTGCCTTTAGGTGTTGCGACTCATTTTAATATTGATGGCTGTGATTATGTTATTCCTTTAGCTGTTGAAGAAACATCCATTATTGCAGCATTATCTAAATCAGCTAAATGGATAAAACAAAATGGAACCATAACCACGTCTATTCATGGCGATTGCATTATTGGTCAAATTCAATTGGCAAAAATAAGTGACTTCGCTAAATTTTCTCATATTTTCAATGCAAACAGACTGCATTTTATAGAACTGGCAAACAAAGATGTTACTGCAAATATGGTAAAACGCGGTGGTGGTGTTGTTGATTTACAATTACGCCAACTAAAAAGAGACGATGGGCACGATATGGCTGTTATTCACCTCACCATGAACAGTTGTGATGCCATGGGTGCTAATATTATAAACCAGGTTTTGGAATACCTAAAAACACCTATAGAAAAATTAACTGGTGAAGAAGTCACCATGTGCATTCTATCAAACTTAAATGATCAAAAACTGACAAGTGCAACGGTGACCATTAACAATATAGATCCTGTTCTTGGTCATAAATTACAAGAAGCCTCATTATTTGCGGAAATGGATCCCTACCGAGCGGCCACGCATAATAAAGGGGTAATGAACGGCATTGATCCTGTTTTAATTGCCACCGGCAATGATTGGCGCGCTGTGGAAGCTGCTGTACATGCTTACGCGGCGCGTTCCGGTCACTATCAAGCCATTTCCAAATGGCGTTATGAAAATGGCGTGCTCACTGGTAAATTAACAGCACCCATCATTGTTGGTACCGTTGGTGGCGTCACCTCACTTCACCCTACGGCTAAAATGTGTCTGCGCATGATGAATATTACTTCAGCAAATCAACTGTCTCGAGTCATTGCCGCTGTCGGTCTTGTACAAAATCTCGGAGCCATTAAAGCGTTATGCACCAATGGTATCATTCAAGGGCATATGAAATTGCATATTGATAACCTGCTGTTAGTTGCTGGTGCGAATGAAAACGAAATGCCAGAGCTCAAGGATAAGTTACAACGTTGGTTGAATTTAAATAAAAGAGTCAGCTTAAATAATGCCCATGCCTTATTGGCAGAAATCAGGCAAACGCAGCTTGCAATATGAAATGGCGCATTCCCGCTAAAACCTTTTTATTAGGTGAGTATGCAGCGCTTGCGGATAAATCTGCCATTCTATTAACAACCACGCCCTACTTCGAGCTGTCGCTAACCAATCAAAGCGGATTAGATGGGATTCACCCGGACTCTCCGGCAGGACTCTGGTGGCAACAACAAAATTCAATCTCAATGAAGGATGGCAACTCACTTGTCTCTGGCAAGGACATAACTGCGGCTAAAAATTCCCAACAAGGCCTCACCTGGTCAGATCCCTACCAAGGCAAAGGTGGCTTAGGCGCATCCAGCGCACAGTTTCTAGGCAGCTATTTGGCTGCTTGTCACTTACGAGAAGAAACACCCACTCTTGTCAACATGCTTGAAGCCTATTACCAAGTTTCATGGTCCAAACAAGGCTTAAGGCCCAGTGGTTATGATGTAATTGCTCAATCACATCAGGCCTGCGTTTTTATCAACAAACAAACAAAAACAATCCAATCCTGTCCATGGCCTTTTTCTGATCTGTCTTTTTTGCTGATTCATACAGGATTCAAACTGGCAACCCACAAACACCTCCAGGACACCACCCTCACCAATCAAACAGACCTTTTATCTGCCATTGTAGATGAGGCCCAATTAGCCTTTACGCAAGCCAATAGCACCCTTTTAATCAATAGCATTAACAACTACCACAACAAACTAACCGAATTGAATCTGGTCGCTGAGCACAGCCTCGCACTCATAAAAGTTTTAAGCGCATTGCCCGAAGTCCTGGCAATCAAGGGTTGTGGTGCCCTAGGAGCAGATGTGCTACTGATACTCACCACTTCTAGCAATAAGCCCACTCTAACAGAGAAGCTGCACGCTAAAAATTTGCTTTTATTAGCTACCGAAGACCATTTAACCAATGGCAAGCAAGATTGGACTTTAGAAAAAATGATTAGGATCTGTTGATAATTCATTCTGTATTAGCGGGTTAGCATTCATTTTAACAAATTATCAACGGACCCTATTAAAAATAATCAACAAAACACTTGAAATTATATACCAATCCGGTATGATTTCAGCCTCTTTAGAGTCGTTAGCTCAGCTCTTTAGGGCCGTTAGCTCAGTTGGTAGAGCAGGAGGCTTTTAACCTCTGTGTCATAAGTTCGAATCTTATACGGCCCACCAGATTAATAGACGGTATCAATAGTTTATTAGAAATGCGATAACTATAAAGCAGTACCCTAAAATGGGCCGTTAGCTCAGTTGGTAGAGCAGGAGGCTTTTAACCTCTGTGTCATAAGTTCGAATCTTATACGGCCCACCATTTTGGTCTACCCTGCTGTTAAACAACGCAGCGTAACTAAAACAAAACTTCAAATTACCACCCCATTGCGCTCGTAGCTCAGCTGGATAGAGTACTTGGCTTCGAACCAAGGTGTCGGGGGTTCGAGTCCCTCCGAGCGCACCATATAAATCCATTAAAATCAATAAGTTAATTAATTTCTGTCACAGTTCAAGTA
>JBIODT010000166.1:0-4575 GCA_044445305.1 Legionellales bacterium
CATTTAATGTATAATATTGAAACACACACTACGGTTTGAGTGATATGGCAATTTATACTGTGTTTGCATTTGGTTCTGGTGAATCACGCGTTATGAAAAACAAGAATATTATTTCTCAATTTTCTGAAGCCTGTTCCAGTGATCATCATGTCATAGATGGGCCAGGTTTTTTAGGTCGAGAAGTTAAGGTTAATGTTGAACATGCTGTTCAAGAGCTTATTGATTGGTTGGCTAAGCAGACAGATGAGGTCATTAATATTAATTTATCGGGTTACAGCAGGGGCGCTGTTACTTGTATTCGCATCGCGAATCGTTTAAAGAAATATCAGATGGAACTGGAGCATCGTGAACCGTCTTCGGACGTCTTTGAAACCGCACTGCTTAAACGGCTAAAAACCCTCAACATACACTTGTTTGTTATCGAGCCTGTTGCGGGTATGAATGACAAAAGGAATAAGAATGTTAGAGTCATTCCCGATAATGTAAAAAGTTATGTGTCCATCTTACAAACGGATGAGATGCGTCGTGATTTTAAAGCACAAGACCTTTCTCGTATTATTATCGAATCACCTCAGATTACCGAGGTCACCATGTTGCCTATGTATGGCAATCATTCGGATACGACTAAAATCAAACATGACAACATGCAAAGTGGCGCGATGTTGGTCTGGTATGCTTTGCACGCCTTTTTAACAAAACATGGCACGAGCTTTCATGATGCAAAAATCCCTGATCTTATCACTGCGGATTCCACCGCCCGTACTTTAGTTGAACAAAAACCAAGCAGCAGGGATTTGTTAAAATTATTTACTCTAAATCATGAAGAAAGAGCCAACTACTTGGCTTCAGGTAAAGCCATGCAACTTAATGATGGTCTGCCCTTGGCTCGGAAAATGAGAAGTTTGAACAAGCATCTGGATTTTTATGTAAAAAATGCTGCTTTTTTTACCAATAAATTAGAGCGCGAGTTGTTTAAAATAACCTATCCTAAAGTATTCAATTATTTATTTGAGCAAAATCAAGTGGATTTGCGTTTTATAGATCAAAGTGGGCTTGAAAAAAAGTGGGTGCTTCCTGAATTAGCTGTATTAAAAAGGGAAAACCAGAATTTGTTTGTCCGCTTACAACAGTTTCATTTGATTAAATCAGGAGAACATCTTGATTTAGGTGAGCCAACGGGCTTGTACTGCCTTGAACCTTGTACCGCGTTACAGCAAATGTTTCCGCAACTGGTGCCTGCTGTTGTCGTTGAAAATGCGGCCATACTAAATAAGTTGGCACAGCTTGAGGCTGAGCTAACGCGACTTACTTTTCGTTATGAACGAGAAAAATCCATGATCAGTATTTTCAGCGAGCGCGCGCAAGCACATCTAACCAAGAGGCTTCGAAATGAAGTGAGGGCTGTTGTTGAAAACACGGTTGGTGACAGTCAGATGAAATATATGAAAATTTTAGATAGGGTTGAATTGGACTATAAAAAATTATTGCAAGCAGGCAGTAACAGTCATTTGTCTTTGATGTTAGAGGATTTATTAATCAAACATGATCGGCGTTATCAAAAAAATAAGGGTTCAGAGCGGGACATTGTACTCGCCAAGTTAGTTCATAGTTGCCTGAGCTTGATCAAAGAGGTTGTGCAATCATTGGGTTATTTGGGGTCTCTTGCAGGGATCTTTCCTGCACTAGGCATGATGTTGCAGGATTTTGGACGACGTTGTATTGATGCCTTGGAATGTTTAAACAGTAATAACCCGCTTAGATATATAGGCGTTGTATTGGCTTCATGTCTTGCAGGTATAGGCTTTATCATCAGACACAGTTTTGGTATCACCGCCCTCAGTCATTTTATCAGTTCGTGTATTCGAGTGTTCAGGGACGAAGTGGTTACTGCTATTGGTCCACTAACGCTAGAGAACCTGGTGCCCTAGCATTCGGGCAAATTAACGGCCAAACCACCCAGTGAGGTTTCTTTGTAGATGCTCTGCATGTCTTTGCCGGTTTGTTTCATGGTTTTGATGACTTTATCGAGCGAAATCTTATGTTGGCCATCACCAATTAGTGCCATTCGAGACGCATTAACTGCTTTTACTGAGCCCATAGCATTACGTTCAATACAAGGTATTTGTACCAACCCTAAAACAGGATCGCAGGTCATGCCTAAATGATGCTCCATTGCGATTTCAGCGGCATTTTCAATTTGTTCTGTGGTGCCACCCAGGACTGCTGTCAGCCCTGCAGCAGCCATAGAGGATGCAACACCGACCTCACCTTGGCAACCTACCTCAGCACCAGAAATGGAAGCGCCTTTTTTGTAAAGTATGCCTATGGCTGCAGCAGTAAGAAAATAGGTGTAGATGTCTTCAGGACGCATTTTTTCATGAGCATATTGGCAATATTTAAGCACAGCTGGGATGATTCCAGCTGCGCCATTGGTTGGTGCTGTAACGATACGACCACCCGCGGCATTTTCTTCATTAACGGCCATGGCATAAAGGTTTAAGTGATTCATGATGTCTGATTGTTCAAATACACTCTTGATGCCCTGTTTGTCGTTTAATTTTTTATACAGATCAGGTGCACGTCTTTTTAAATTAAGCCCACCTGGCAGGATCCCATCGTGTTGGCAACCGCTGGCGATACAAGCATCCATTACTTTAGCAATGGCTAAAATTCCTTGATAAATCTCTTCGGTGCTGCGCCAGGTTTGTTCATTGGCCAGCATCAGCTCGGCAATACTTAAGTGGTTTTCGTTGCATAATTTTAATAACTGATCTGCCGTTGAAAAAGGATAGGGCGGGGGATTTACATCCTCCATAGTTTGGTCAAAGTCTTCTTCAGTGAGAATAAAACCACCGCCTATTGAATAATAGACTTGGCTGAATAATAAAGTATCGCTTGCATTGAAAGCAGAAAAACGCATGCCATTGGTGTGTTTAGGTAACAACTCTTTTTGTAAAAACAAGAAGTCCCTAGCTTCATTAAAGGGAATGTTTTTCTTTCCGGCCAGGTGAAGTGTATGTGAATTAAGGATTGCTTGCATGCGTGGCACCATTGTTTCCGGCACTACCGTCTCTGGCGTTTTATTTTCAAGTCCATTTAGAATGGCTTTGTCCGTACCATGGCCTTTTCCGGTCAGTGCCAGTGAACCATATAGTTCTATTTTAATCCTGTTGGTTTCATTAAAAGAATGCTGTTGTTCCAGTTGGAGTAAAAAAGCATTGGCAGCTAACATGGGTCCAACAGTGTGTGAGCTTGAAGGTCCTATTCCAATTGAAAATAAATCAAATACGCTAATGTTCATTATTTCGTTACTCTCTGCAAATATAAGACATAATATAATGTAAGTTTAGAAGCATATTTGGTATTTGTCTATTACCACTACAAAATCACAAGGGAGCACTGGTAATTGTCAAAAAACTTAGGCAAAATGAATTGGCATTTTTATAGTGCATTAGGATCGTGTCCGGAATATTACTCAGAATTTGAATATACTTAAAGAAAGACTACAAGGGGATTGTTTATGAAGATGAAATTGGTCACTGCGGCTGTTTTAGGGCTTGCAATGTCAACAGCAATGGCAGCACCAGATGCAGCATCACTAGCTACAGATAAAGACAAATTATCTTATAGTATAGGCGCTGATTTAGGGAAAAATTTTAAAACTCAAGGCATTGAGATCAATTCAGAAGCTTTAGCTAAAGGAATGCAAGACGGTCTTAGCGGTGCTCAATTGATTTTGACTGAAGCACAAATGAAAGAAGTGTTAAATAAATTCCAGAAAGATTTGATGGCCAAACGTGCTTCTGAATTTAGTAAAAAATCAGAAGACAATAAGGCAAAAGGCGAAGCTTTTTTAATTGAAAATAAAGCTAAAAAAGATGTAGTGGTATTGCCAAGTGGTTTGCAATATAAAATTATCGAAGCAGGCAAGGGTGCAAAACCAGCTAAAACAGACACAGTAACAGTAGAATATACCGGTCATTTAATTGACGGGACTGTATTTGACAGTACTGAAAAAACAGGCAAACCAGCTACGTTTCAAGTATCACAAGTTATTCCTGGCTGGACTGAAGCATTACAATTAATGCCTGCTGGTTCAACTTGGGAAATTTATGTTCCTTCTGGTCTTGCTTACGGCCCTCGCAGCGTTGGTGGACCTATTGGACCAAATGAAACTTTAATTTTCAAAATTCATTTGATTTCAGGTACCAAAGTTGCAGCTAAACCTTAAGGATATACCCATCCGTGGAAGGTATATAGTCCGTATTAGGATTGTGTCCGGCATAACTTCCTGTTATAGGGTTTAGACCAAGTCTAAACCCTAACGATTAAATCAACATCAAAGCTGAAGTCAACTGTACCTTTCACTGATGGGTTTTCGGGATTTTAGGCGTATTGATTTTTTCGTTCAGGTTTGAGCGATGGCAGGTCGTTAATGATTCTAGTGACGGAGACCCTTCTCCCGCCAGCGGGAGAAGGTGCCCGACAGGGCGGATGAGGGTGGTTCAAATGACATGGATGCTACTTAAGATGATAAAACAGGTTAATGCTACCTTTGCAAAAACACGTTTAATC
>JBIODT010000167.1:0-4476 GCA_044445305.1 Legionellales bacterium
AAAACAATGATGTCATAGCCATTGTGTTGGCGGCGTCATTTGTTGCTGTGCGTAATTCATTTTATGGCTTGAGCGTTCGTGACCGTTTTAAAGTAGCCACCCCTTTTATCCGATTCTTTTTGATATTTGGCTTGGTTGATGCCACCTATGCTGTTTTTTCTTCTCGGCCACCTAAAAACGGCGAAGACGACATTAAGTTTTGTTTTTTCTCTACATTATTACCTTATCTGTATTGGGTTTCTGGTACTTTTTTTGGTGCCTTTTTTGCTGATGTCATTCCTGAACTTAAAGGCTTGGATTTTATCATGACTGGCTTTTTCTTTCTGATAGCGCTTGAGTATTATTTAGTTAAAAAATCCATTGATGCATTGTTGATACCAGTTTTAGTCTCATTTATAACTTATTTATTAGTACCGCAATATTATTTATTCATTTCAATTCTACTCTGTACCTTTTATCTCTACCTTAAAGTAAAGGTTAAACAATGATAAGTTATTATTGGCAAGTAACACTGTCCCTGAGTCTATTGATTGTTATAACACGCATGCTACCGTTCTTGTTTGGTAGATTTATGAGCAATGACTTCAACGAAGTAGGCAAATTATTACCTTCTTATATTATGCTTCTACTGGTTGTTTACGAGCTTAATTTAAAGACCATTACACAACCCCCTTATGGGATCCCTGCCTTATTGTCATTAGGCTTAATGACTGCTGTTCATTTGTGGTTAAAAAATACCTTTATCAGTTTGATATCAGGCACTGCTTTTTATATCTTATTGATAACCACTGTTTTCGCATAACGCGGAAACAGTGGTATAGGGATGGTCCTTATTTACGACGAAGATCTCCATCACAAAAATCATCAACCTTAATCACATTTTGTCGAGCCAACTCAGCATCCTTTAATTGCTTTGCTTCAACTTCAGAAATGAGCTTGCAATCTAAAGCTTCGTCGATCTGCTCTAGAAAGGTCAGTGTATTTAAGGTGTGGTCTTTTACTGCCTTCATCACTCTTCGTTCCAGCTCTTCTACTGCACAGAGTTTATGAAAGGCTTCTTCCATACGACCTACAGGACAGTGCACGCCAGGCTCAGAAAAGGCCAATCGTGTTAAACGAGATCTTGTATCGCTCGGCTCTATTAAAATTCGCGCCAGTTTTTGACCTAATTTATCATCAGGTTTGTTTCTTCTATTGCCCAGTGGTTTTAAAACAACACGCAATACAAAACGTGCCCAACGCGCTGGGAAATTAATAATAACGCCTTGCATTGCTGTCTCACACTCATGCAATAATTGCTGACAGCTCCATTCAACCAAAGGCAAATCAGCTTTTGGTTCGCCATCATCATGAAAGCGTTTCAGTACTGCCGACGCCATATACAAACAACTTAACATGTCGCCCAAACGTGCCGATAATTTCTCTTTGCGCTTTAGTGCCCCACCCAATACCACCATAGAAAAATCGGCAAGAAAAGCCAAATTACTGCTGTATTTATGTATTAACTGATAATAACGCTTTGCACTGCTAGCAGGTGCTGTTGACAGACGTGCATCAGTCCATCCAAATACTATTGATTTGGTGAAGTTTGCCAGAATAAATCCTACATGGGCAAAAAACGCCTTATCAAACCCGGTTAGATCATTGGTTCTAATGCTTTCCAACTCACAAAACACATAAGGATGACAGCGAATAGCGCCTTGTCCAAAAATAATTAAACTGCGTGTTAAGATATTGGCACCCTCTACAGTAATAGCTATGGCTGAGCTCTGAAATCCTCGACCCAAATAATTATTTGGCCCCAAGCAAATACCTTTGCCGCCATGAATGTCCATAGCATCGAGTGCAACGGAGCGCCCGCGTTCAGTAGCATGGTATTTTAAGATAGCACCAACAACAGAAGGCTTGGCACCATGGTCTATAGCTGCAGCAGCCATAGTTAACGATGCATCAATAATATAAGTATTCGCAGCAATTCGAGCCAGAGGCTCTTCAATGCCTTCAAATTTACCTATAGGTTGATTGAATTGTTTTCGTATTCGAGCATAAGCGCCTGTTGCTAAAGCGACAGCTTGGGAACCACCACTGGCGCTAGATGGTAAAGAAATAGCACGCCCGGCACTAAGGCACTCCATCAGCATTCGCCAGCCATTGCCGGCCATGGCAACACCGCCAATTAAATAATCCATAGGAATAAAGACATCCTTTCCTTGAGTTGGACCATTTAAAAAAGCGGTATTTAATGGGAAATGCCTACGCCCTTTAATAACCCCTGGTGTTTGAGATGGGATCAGCGCACAAGTAATACCAATATCAGTACCTTTACCTAATAAATTATCTGGATCGTACATTCTAAATGCCAAACCAATTACTGTAGCTATAGGACAAAGTGTAATATAACGCTTATCCCAATTCATTCTTAAGCCCAAAACCTGCTCACCGTTCACCTCCTGGTGACAGACAATACCTGTATCAGGAATTGACGCCGCATCAGAGCCTGCATTAGGGCCTGTCAAAGCAAAACAAGGGATTTCACGGCCATCAGCCAATCTGGGTAAATAATATTTTTTTTGTTCTTCGGTCCCATACTTCAATAATAACTCGCCAGGGCCTAAAGAATTGGGTACTGATATGGTGGTGGCTGCGGTGACAGAACGACCATAAATTTTAACTAAAACAGACATTTGTGCTGTTGCAGAAAATTCAAGGCCGCCATAAGCCTTGGGAATAATCATACCTAAAAATTTATTGTCTTTAATAAACTGCCAAACTTCGGGTGGTAAATCCGTAAGATTGTGAGTGATATCCCAATCATCAAGCATTCTGCACAGGGTATTTACAGGGCCATCAAGAAAGGCCTGCTCTTCCTCTGACAATTGAACCGTGGGCAAATTTTGCAGTGCTGTAAAGTCAGGTGCACCACTGAATAAATCCCCATCCCAACTTACGGTACCTGCTTCTAAGGCCTCGCGCTCTGTAGCAGACATTGCGGGCATGGCTTTACTTACCATGTGGAACAGGTACTTAGAAATCAGCTTTCGTCTGAGGGGCTTTATAGATCCAAGGATTAAAACCAAAGCCATTGCCCACAAGAATACTTGTGTTGGAATGGTTGGAGAACCATATTTGATGACAAGCCCCATAAACAATACAAAACTTATAGCCCAAACTGAACTTGAAGCTTGTTTGCTTAACAAGGTACCGACTGCCCCGAGTATTACGATTATTAACATAATTTGCAGCACGATGTTCTCCTTTGTTTTTATATATAAATCTGAATCGCGTCTATAGCCTCAATAATTTGATCAGCAACGGCTTTCGGATGCTCCATAGGGAACAAATGAGTGCCTTTGGTTTGAAAAACTTTCATATTAAAATATTGTTGCATATAACGCACATCCATTTTATCAACCACGGTACTTTTATCACCATAAATTAGCGCTGATGGTACTGACAACTTGCCTTCATAATTTGGCAAGACATGTGGAATAGTGCGATAAATTTGATATTCAATATGTCTGTCAAACCGCAGATAATAACCGTCTTCGTTTAGCTCTAAGCCATAATTAATATAGTCATTAAGGCATTCGTCAGTAAAGGTTTTGAATAAGGGGCGTGATCTTAAATAACTGATCAGTTGCTCGTGATTTTGCCAGTACTCACGCCGACCTTTGGTTCTATGGGCTGGCGTTATTCTGTCTATAACACCTAAGGACTTTGCAAGTTGTACCATATTGGACTTGATGCGCCCAATAATAGGGGAATCCAACATGATGACCGCTTTAAATAATTCAGGCTGCTCCAATGCTGCCAATAAACTAAGTATTCCACCCAGAGAATGCCCTACTGCAATAACAGGTTGATTTGCCTGCATTTTAATACTTGCAATAAGCTCTAAAACAAGGTTATGCCAATTATCACTGACTGGAAATAAAGGATTATGACCCACCTTGTCAATAAAACAACAATCAAATCTTCCTGCTAAATGATCCAGCATTTGCTTATAACACATGGAAGGAAACCCATTGCCATGAGCGAAATGAATCACCTCTTTCATGTAGATACCATCCGCAAGCTCTCAGATTTCAAAGAAAAAATTGCAAACGCATAATAAGCTATCAGTGGCGCAATCAAAATAATGCCCATCCCCTGAAACATGATATTAGCAGTTAAAAAAACAAATAAAAGTAATAACATAGGGGTAGAAGAGACAACCAGCAATCGAATTGCTTGCATGAAATTGATCTTAAATGAGAAAAATATCAATGAAAAAACTTGTCCCAACATAGCAATTATAGGATACATGACCATAAGAAATGAAAATAATGCAACGACCACTATAGGATAAATCATCACTTGTGTGGCAATTTTTAATCTTGAAACACCCTTCTCATCAACAAACTTTTTGCCATCAAAGATGGTATTCATGTCTTTATTCATTTTCTGAACTACAGGCTTCCCTGTATTTAATGGTGC
>JBIODT010000168.1:0-4468 GCA_044445305.1 Legionellales bacterium
CTCATTATACTCTATACCATCAAGCAACCTTCCCGGTAGGATTCCATGTGACTTCCGTCCACTCTATTGT
The DNA here is from genome assembly GCA_044445305.1 of Legionellales bacterium. GTDB lineage: Bacteria > Pseudomonadota > Gammaproteobacteria > Legionellales > Legionellaceae > Legionella. The sequence goes on from JBIODT010000168.1 coordinate 71, forward strand.
TGTATCTGACATGATTTTATTTTTAAAGGATTTTTCTTCTGAGGTCTATAGCCCGGCGATTATTTAACTCTATAGCTTGAAAAGCCAGATCTGCAGCGTACTCCAAAGCTTCTTCTGAATCAGCGTATTTTAAAACAGCAGGTGTAAGTACCTTGTCACGGATATGTTCCGCAAGTGCTTTGGTCATATTTGGTGGCACAGCGTTACCGATTCTTGCCCATTGCTGAACAAAAGAACCTGTAAACTGGAAAGCATTCCTAAATGAAGAAAGTGTTTTTAATTCTTCAATCGTTGGTTTTCTACGTATGCCGTCCTTTTCATAAACCCACATAGATGCTGTCTTGGTAATAGTGCAAACGGGCTGATTACTAAAAGTTATTCTGTCTGCAAATTGCCCCGGTGAGAATCCAACTATATGTGGAAGAAAATCACAGACCCGCATTTTTTTTGCACCTTCCAAATCGGGGTCAGGGAATAATTTAAATGGGCCGAACTTGCGGTGTATGTCTCCTCTGATTCCAATCATTATCACTCTTCTTCTTAATTGCGGAACACCATACTCCTCTGCTTTGATTACCTTATATTCACAGTAATAGTTAAGCTTATTTGCTTCATAAAAAACCATATTATAAAACATAAGGTTTTTTCCCTTTATCAAACCAGTTACATTTTCAATCAGGAAAACCTTTGGCTGAACCTCACCTATTAAACCAATGGTCTTTAAGAATAATTTTCCACGCGCATCAAAGGGATTTCTGTTAACATTTGCAGTTGATAATGACTGGCATGGAGGACTAGCATCAAATAGGTCGAGTTCCCCGGCATTTTGTTTGATCATTTCTAAAATTTGACTACCTGTAAGTTTTTGTATATCATTATCAGCAACAGGTACATCAGGAAAATTCAAGGTAAAACAGTCCCTTGCATTTTTATCTTTTTCGATAGCAAGCAGTTCCTTGAATTTAGCCTGATGGTACCCATCACTTGAACCGCCGCAACCTGAAAAAAGGGAAATTAAGGTTGGTTCTTTTGTTTCCCGTTTAAATTCTTTTACCGGAGAAGAATTCTTGTCCCTCTTGTTCCGAACAAATATTGGTTTATCCATAGCAAATTTATTTTTGTTCATTGAATTTATAGCCACATATATCACAGTGATGAGTATAGATTGGAATAATCTCCTCTGCTTCTTTATTCTCCAGTGCTTTAGGATTTCTTTTCTTCGGCTCTATCCCATTTTCTTCAGCAATCTTCTTCATGATTTTCTTTGTTTCTTCAAACGCACCATGAATACTGTATTCACCGGAGCTTATAAAGGGAATTAGATGAGGCGCATTTGTGTTTATGGCTTCAAGACTCTGGATATTACCTTCTGACATACCTAAAGCAGTTGCGATACGTTTACGCGTGGTTATTTTTTCTTCTTCTTCGTTTTCTTCGGAAGTCTGTCCGCTCACCTTGTTTTTTGCCCCACATTTGTTTGTAGGTGGTTATTTCATTAATACATTCTGTGTAGGTTTTCTTTCTCTGGTTATTGAAAGCGATGATCTCCATGACTTCATCTTCTTTGGAAGCATAATCTTTTACAAATGTCTCTACGGTTTCATGCCCCAGTTCCGATAAAGCTTTTACCCTTCTGTGCCCGCTTATAATAATGCCTTCGGAATTGATGGTTATGGGCGTAAGCTGGCCATGTGTTTGTATGGACTCTTTTAAGTCTTCCACCGACATTGACATCGTATAGATCTGCTCGTTTACAGGATGGTTCTTTACCTCCGAAATATTTTTTGTGATTATTTTATTCATTGTTACATTTTAAATTGATTTTTAATTCTGTGATTGGAGCTATTGATTACCTATTTTTCTTTTTGTAATTATTGCCGGTGTCCCCCATTCAATCTTACAATCATGGAGGGCCAGTTCGATTTTCCTTTTTTCTGATAGTGTAAAACCTTCTTCCGGTACTCCAATATGAGCAGCACCATTTTCTTTTAAGAGTAACATGCTTTGTCGTACACAGCGAATAAACATTTCTTCATTTGTTTCCATTGTTCGTTTTTTAAGTTGATTTTAATTCTGTAATTCTTTATGTCTGCTATAATATGGAACTCAGCCATAGTCGTATGGAATCAGAAAGGAGTTTGATATCCAATGAGTTAACCTTAGACAAATTTGTCTAAGGTTGTTTTCAATAGATATAATGTTATTTGAGTACAAGCCTGCGTTTTGATTGCAAACTTATTTGGATGAAGGCTTCGGGTAATTTTAATTGCTGAAATGCCCGAATAGATGTATGAAACACCCTTATTCGTGTGAGCAAACTATTTAATAGTTGCTATTTTTTTCTGGAAGGTGTGAACTTGGATAGAAAATCTAACGTTTCTTCCTTGTAAGCTTCGCTTATAGGAATAATGGCATCATTAAACAAAACTTCATGCTGATTATAGCTGGTAATATTCTGCATGTTTACAGCATACGATTTATGAATGCGCATGAATTGTTCGGGTAATGGACTGATAAACTTCGATAAACTTGTAAGAACTAAATAGGATTTTTTCTCTGTAACTACTTTTGAATAGTTCTGCTCCGCTTTAATGTATTGCATATCGCTATATGAGACCTTTTCATAAATCTTGTCTGTATAAATGAACATGAAATCATCAGGAAAAGTGGTATTCATTTTGATACTTTCCAAAGCACGGTAAGTTGCTTTCAATAGGTTCTCTTTTGAAAATGGTTTAACCAAATAGTGTAATGGCTTTACTTCAAAACTTTCTACTGCGTATTCGGGATATGAACTGATGAAAATAACCAAAGGAGGTTCTGCTAATAATTTAATAGCAGCAATGCCATTTATACCAGGCATTTTAATATCGGAGATTACCAGGTCAGTTTTGTTTTCTTTAATGAACGTAATCGCTTCAACAGGGTTTGAAAAACTGCCAATCACATCGATAAAAGAAATTTCTTTCAGTTCATTTATCAGATGTTGCAGATCTTGCTTATTATCTTCTATTAAAACGGTTTTTATATTCATGGGTGTACGTTTAAATAAGCTGTGGCTATGTTATTATTAAACTCGATTCTCAACTTATAGTTATTCTGTCTGGCTAAATCCTCGCATAACTTGATACCTATGCCGGTTCCCGCTTCAATTGTTTCAGAGCAGGTGTTTATGATACTGATCTCATTACCTGTTTGGGAAATCGCAATAGTTTCAGATTCATCGGCATATTTTGATGCGTTGGCAAGAAGGTTCCTGAAAATCACAAGCGTGGTATTGTAATCGCCGGTAAACGCAAAATTTTCATCTATGCGCTGTACAATTTTTTGATGCTTGCTTTCAATTGAGTAAGTAATTTCATTAATGACATCTTCTACTATTGCTGAAAGAACAATCTTTACTGGTTTCAGTTGATTCTTATTTAGCTGGGGGTAGCTCCATTTAAGCAGGTTATCCAGTATATGCAGAGCGCTTGCGGCTTTGTTTTTGGCATCAGGTTCTTTGTTTTGATTTACAATGGAAATGATGGGATTGCGCAAATCGTGCGATATGATGGTAAACACTTTATTTTTAAAATCATTTAATTCAGTCAGTTCTTTGTTTAATTTTCTTTGTTTTCTGATTAAGTATGACACTAACACTACAATAAGTGCGGTTAGAATGAATAAACCTGAAATAAAATAAATTCTTGTGTTCTGTTTTTGTATAAATAAATTCTTTTCAGCAATATCGTTTTTGTTCTTTAAGAGTTCATTATCTTTTTCTACAGATTTATACCTGATATTTAGCTCATTAATCTTGTCCGTGTTTTCTTTTCCGAATACAGAATCCTTTTCGGAAACGTAGTCTTCAAATATTTCATATGCTTTTTTGTAATTACCGGTACGCTTGTAATAATCTGCTTCGAACCATTTGTTAGATATTAGTAAATCAGTTTGTTTTAACAAATTAACGTAATAGATTCCCGAATCCAAACAGATTTTTGCTCTATCCATTTTGTTCATGTTGGCGTAAGAACTGTATAAGCTGGTATACACTACACCCAATGATTCTGCGACACCATAACTCAAATAAATGGCTTTGGCTTTTTCAAAGCAAGCAATAGCTTTTAGGTAATCTTTACTATCAGAATAACTTGTCCCTTCTTCCTTATAGCAATCAGCCAGCGTTAAAGAATCACCGGTTTCAATAGCCAGCCTCTTTGCTTTATCTAAATACTCTAATCCTTCCTTGTTTTTCTTTAACGTAAATAAGGTAGTAGCTAAAGCTACTTCAGTCGCAGCGACATTTTCTTTGGGGTAATACTTTTCTAATAACGGCAGTGCCAGTTTAAAATATTTCTCCGCTTCAGTTTCATTCTTTGCATACAACATGGTAAGGGCCATATTATTGTAAAC
>JBIODT010000169.1:0-4395 GCA_044445305.1 Legionellales bacterium
GCAATATGGTATGATTGCACTATTTACCTCTCTGTTTGGATTAAAGAATGACGCGCTACCTTGACCCAAAAGCTGATGTTGTATTCAAGAAAATATTTGCCGACCACCCGCATTTATTAATCAGTTTTCTCAATGCAGTACTGCCTTTGGCTGCTGATAATACCATTGTTGAATTGACTTATTTACCCAGTGAGCAAATACCGAACATACCAACTTTTAAGAAAACCATTGCTGATGTAAAGTGTAAAGACGCCAAAGGACGGGTGTTTATCGTTGAGATGCAAATTGATTGGACAAACAGTTTTAAACAGCGCCTTTTGTTTGGTACTAGTCAAGCTGTAGTAAAGCAACTAGAGAAAGGTCAAGTCTATCAACTGCTTCAGCCTGTTTATGGCCTTGGAATTGTGGCTGATATTTATGATAAACAAAGTTCCGATTGGTACCACCATTATCAACTGGTTAAAAAAGGCGATTTGGCTACGGATGTTATTGAGCATTTACAGTTGATTTTTATTGAATTACCGAAATTTCCCGTTCATTCACCCAATGAGAAACAATTAAGAGTATTGTGGTTGCGTTTTTTACGTGAGATTAATGAAAAAACGGTTACTGTTTCACAAGAATTGCTCGATGTGCCTGAAATATCTGAAGCAGTTATTTTGTCTGAAGAAGCCGCTTACACCCCTGGTGAATTAAATGCCTATGAATCCTACTGGGATGCTGTAAGAACGGAAAAAACCCTTATGCTGGGGAAATATGAAGAAGGCAAAATTGAAGGCAAGATTGAAGGCAAGATTGAAGGCAAGATTGAAGGCAAGATTGAAGGCAAGATTGAAATCGCGCAAGAAATGCTTGATGCTGGATTGGAGCTGGATTTTATTGCTAAAGTAACCAAATTGTCTATGAAGCAAATACACGAATTGCAAAAATCAAAAAAAGACGCCCCTTTGGATTAAGGATTCTGTCCGGTGCATGCGTCTTTTGCCTGCAGTTTAATTCAAAGTCTAAGCTTAAATTACTCATAGCCAATAATTAAAAAAAACTGTACAATGGTCACCCATGCATTTACGACCGTGTTCGAACTAACAATAATTAAAAGAACTAAAGGAGATTAACAATGAAAGCTGGATCATTTTATAAATTGGGATTGCTTGCCGCAAGTATCGTATTAGTTGCAGCTTGCTCCAAAACACCTGGCAGTGCCGGTGGCGCTAATATGGGTGAAGGCGATGCTTCTGCGCAGGGCTTAGGACAAACGACCCAATTTGCTGGTCAAGAAGAAGGTGAATCTTATACAACCCAAGCACCTCATAATCAGTTGTATTTGTTCTCTTATGATGACAGTACCTTGGCCTCTAAATATTTGTCTTCAGCAAACGCTCAAGCTGAATATCTTAAATCGCACCCAGGCGCACATGTTTTACTCGCGGGACACACCGATGAGCGTGGAAGTCGTGAATACAACGTGGCTTTAGGAGAGCATCGTGCAAATACTGTTGCTGATATCTTGCGTATGGCTGGTGTAAGCAGACAACAAGTACGTGTTGTTAGTTATGGCAAAGAACGTCCTGCTAATTTAGGACATGATGATGCATCTCACGCTCAAAACAGACGTGTAGAATTTACTTATGAGGCAACAAGATGATTCATTGCAAAAGATACATTATCGCAACCTGCTTTACCTTAATGCTGCCTTTGACCTGTTGGTCTGAAGCACCAGTGGTTGATGATAGTGATAATTTTGCAATTATGGAAGAACACCAGGCGACAGAGTCTCCTGGTGTTGTTTCTGAATACGGTGACTCACAAGCAGAACAGGGGCAAGTTGATAGAGTAAATAACAGCGCTGCTTATCAATCTAATACCCGTAACGACGATGGGCCAGCTTTGGTTAAAGAAGACAATGCTGTTGAATCAAATAATGACTCAGGCTCTGATTTTAATGACAATGCCAAACTGATAAGTAAAGTACAAAGTTTGCAGCAAGAAGTTCAGGAGCTACGCGGACAACTTGAAGTTCAAGCGCATGATTTAAAATTATTACAACAACAGCAAGTTGCTTTTTATAAAGATCTTGATGCCCGTTTGGGAGCGGTTTCCGGTACAGCTCCTGTCAAATCAATACCATCTAAACCAACAACCAGCCTTGATTTAAATTCTAAAGTACCTGCGCGTCAAGCCAGTATGCCAGCAGCGGTACCTAAAAAAGTGGCTCAAACGTCAATCCCACCCAAACCAGTGATGCCAGTTGTTTCTCGGATGAATCCTGCGGATGAACAAATAGGATATTTGGCAGCTTATGAGCTTGTCAAAAGTAAACGCTATGATGATGCGGTAAACGCCATGCAAACGTTTGTGCAAAAATACCCTACAGGTGGTTATACTGCTAATGCAGAATATTGGTTAGGCGAATTGTATTTGGTTAAGAAAGATTACCCAAAGGCAATAGAGCATTTTGATGTGGTCTTGAAGCAATACCCTTCTTCCAGCAAATCGGCTGCCAGTACACTTAAAGCAGGTTATGCTTACGCTGCTACAGGTAATAATCAGGAAGCAAGAAAACTTTTTCAACAGGTAGTGATTACTTACCCTAATACACCGACTGCTCGACTCGCTAATTCAAAATTGGAAGCTATTAACGCTTTATGAAACGCTTTGATAATCAATTAAAAATAACAGAACTGTTTCACTCACTACAAGGTGAGTCAGTTACTGTTGGTTTGCCAACGGTTTTTATTCGTCTCACTGGATGTCCTTTGCGCTGTCAATATTGTGATACAGCTTATGCCTTTAGTGGTGGTGAAGTGCGATCAATAGATGACATTATGAGTCAGGTGGCAACTTATCAATGTCGCCATGTTTGCGTAACTGGTGGCGAACCCTTGGCACAACCTGCGTGTATACAACTATTAAAAAAACTGTGTGATGCCGGCTATTCGGTGTCCATAGAAACCAGTGGTGCGCGTGACATTTCTGATGTGGATCCGCGCGTCATGATTGTAATGGATTTAAAAACACCAGATTCCCTGGAAGTAGATAAAAATTTATTGACGAATCTTAATTATTTAAAAGCTACAGATCAGATAAAATTTGTATTATGCAGTAGAAATGATTTTGAATGGGCTTGTACAATGATGAATGAGCATCGCTTAGCGGAACGCTTTCAAATATTATTTTCACCCAGTTGGAATCAACTTAGCCCTAGGGAACTTGCTAATTGGATACTAGAAGATAAATTACCGGTACGGTTTCAATTACAATTACACAAAATTTTATGGAATGACGCACCAGGTCATTAACTGAATGCTTACAAGGAGACATAGAATGCATTGGCTTGCTCATGCCCCTGCTAATATTGCTTTGATCAAATACATGGGTAAAAAAAATGAGAGTTCTAATCTTCCAGATAATGCCTCGTTGTCATATACCTTAGATAATTTGATAAGCACAGTACAACTTGAATGCTTGTCTGAAAAAACCGATGTTTGGGAGCCTTTGAACAGTTCGGCTGCTTCAAATTATGCACTGTCTTTACCCTTAGCAGGACAAAAACGGTTTATTGACCACTTATCCAGCATAAAAACATATTTTGGCTACTCGGGTAGCTTCTTGGTGAAATCCACTAATAATTTCCCTCACAGCAGTGGATTGGCCAGTTCGGCTTCTAGTTTTGCGGCACTTACTCGATGTGCTGTATTGGCATTGAGTGAATTAACCAACAAGGCCATCCCCTCTATAAATGAACAAGCTCAATTAAGCCGTCAAGGCTCGGGTTCATCATGTCGTTCCTTTTATACTCCTTGGGCTTTGTGGCAGGAAAATGAGGTAAGCGCTGTAGATTTGCCTTATAAAAATTTACTTCATGAAGTCATTATAATTAGCGCTCAGGAAAAAAAAGTGTCTTCAAGTGAAGCACACCGACGGGTAAAGAGCAGTACTTTTTATGCCTCACGCAGTAAAAGAGCTGAAGAACATTTGACGATGTTAGTGGATGCGTTTAAGACCGAAAATTGGAACAATGCCTATCAGATCTGCTGGCGTGAATTTCAGGACATGCATCATTTATTTAGTACTTGTGCACAGCCGTTTTCGTACCTCTCTGAAGGCAGTCTTAATGTTCTAAACGCGTTGCAAAAATTTTGGGACAGAGAAGGTGATGGACCTATCGTAACCATGGATGCTGGACCTAATATTCATTTATTGTATAGGCCAGATCAAGTAGCGCTCATGAATCAATTGAAACAAGAACATTTGCTGGGGCATTATGATGTTTTGTGATTTTGAAACAACCACTTTTGGTAAATGGATTTTAGCGGGAGAACATGCGGTTGTAAGAGGTCATGAAGCTTTAGTGTTCCCTATTAAAGAAAAGCAGCTTCATTTGCAATATCGAGC
>JBIODT010000170.1:0-4324 GCA_044445305.1 Legionellales bacterium
CCAAAACTACTTGCTCTGCTGGATCCGCTGCCAAAACTACTTGCTCTGCTGGATCCGCTGCCAAAACTACTTGCTCTGCTGGATCCGCTGCCAAAACTACTTGCTCTGCTGGATCCGCTGCCAAAACTACTTGCTCTGCTTCAGCCGCTGCCAAGACTACTTGCTCTGCTGGAGCTGCTGGCTTAACTTCTAACCCAATTTCAGGCATTGGAGCAGGCAAAACATCATCAGCAGCCCAAAAATTGTTTTTAACAAAACCGAAAATATTTGTTGCAGCTTTAACAGCTCCCGCGCCACCCGTTCTAAGCACTGTGCTAATAGCTGGTGCCGCAAAGCTCACTGCCAACAAAGGATCGGCTGCGGCAACAGCAAGACCCACACCAACCGTTGCTAGGAGCGCAGGTGAGCGCACTACATAATTAACGCCACTCAGTGCATAATTAACGCCAGTGTCAACGCCAGCTCTGAATGAGGGCGCATAATGATAGGTCATACCTGCCGCAACAACACCTGCCGCCACATACGGATTTTTTACTATCGTTGTTGCAGCTGCAGTAACAGCAGAAGCCACCACTCTCGGACCTATCCCATATCCTATTCCACCGACTATTCCAACAGCCGCTGCTCCACCGGCTTTATAAGGATTGTCCCCAGCCCATTCCTCTAATACCTTTCCAGGATACTCCAGCAAAGGCGCTTTCGTCCTATTGTTAATAGCAGCAACAAAAAGCAAGCCTCCCTCAACCATGGTTATAAAATCTGGAAGCCGGTCGATAGCTGTCTTTATCAGGCTCGGCTCTCCGGTAATAACTTTCTTCCGTAGCAAGCTAACAGCAACACTACTAGACGCGCCTTTTGATGCTGCCTTGAGTAATAAAATAGCTTCGATAACTGAAAGATCTTGAATATTTTTGTCTAATTCTGCTGCTGCTGCTACTGAAGCGCTTCTTTTCTGACAACAATCAACCATATCTAATTCATCAGGATTAAAAAATTGATCACGTAAAATAGAACGAAAGGCATCTTCTGTTTTCTTCAAAAAGCGTTCCTTTTGTGCCATCAACTGCTTGTGAACGATGCCTTTTAGCACTTGACTGACTAAGTAACCACCCGTTTTTTCAATGAGCGTGTTAATCGCATAATAACCCGCCGTATCAAACAAGCATTTATACAGATCCGATTCTACCCCTGTACTAGCGCTGAACGTTTTTGCTGCTACAGCCTCGTCTACAGAATATGTAGCTCTAAAGGCTAAACCTGCCGCAACACCACCCAAGCCTTGCCCTGCTTTACCAATAATGCCATCTACAGCAGATAATGTTTTTTCACAAAAAACACTCCAAGCAGCCCCTTTTATTAAGGTCGTCAGACACCTCTCATTGTCGACTGAAGAGGTCAAGGCCTGGTAGAGCGCCAATCGTGTTGGAAAATCACCATCAGGCCAAGGCTCACTTTTAGGCAGAAGGCTCTTTATCCTCTTAATCTCACCATTAATATACGCATGTTCCTCTGCATCAGGGTTTTTTATAAAACTCCCTAGCTTGGATATAGAATCAAAGACAGGTGGCGCCTCTTGTATCAATGTCATCATATTCCATACAGAAGCTATCTTATAAGCTCCAGATGCACCTTTTAAACAACCCATCATCAAAGATTCTACTAGTGTTGATTTTTGAGCATAAACACCCGCTTTCTCTAAATGGGCTATCCAGGCATTCAAGTTTTTTTGAGCTAACAAAGACGTCACCGTATTCGTTGCACCCTCTGTCGCGGCGCGCACATAACCAACTCGTTCCAATCCTTCAGCAACAGGCCCAGTTAACGTCACTTCGACCCCTGTCGCTATCTGTTTACTCATCTCCAGCAGCATGCCGTTCATGGCGGTCATGCAGTCCAATTCTGCTAGAACCCCTACTGTAGCCGTTTTAATTACTCCTACCCCTTTTTGAAAAGTTTCTTTTCTAGATTGAGTGCCCCATGGTTTTTTGATCATTCTTGTTGCTGAGTTTCCTAATGTCCGTGATGCATCGTGCACATACGACACGCCGCCTTTTCCTGTAGCGAAAAGAACTTCTGTTCCCAGATCTTTAACAATACCGCTAACAAAGCTGAATTTGTTAGCTTTTTGTGGTAATTTGTTGCCTTTTTGTGGTAATTTTGAATTATCTAGATCTAAATCAGACAGTATCTTTTCCTCCACTTTAGAAAATAACATATCATCTGCTGACAGTGGCCTCCGAATAGAGGGCTCCCAAAAAGTGGTTGGTGTTATCATGGCCGCTGCTGCAGAGCCTGTGTCTGCTAACGCGTTTTTCACATTAACACCTTGAGCGACTGCTGATGCGCCATGTGAGACTGCTGATGCGCCAGCTGAGACTGCTGATACGCCATATGAGGCTGCTGATTTAAATACGGAGAGACCCTGTGAAAATAATGATGGACTCCGTAGCTCTGCCACTGATTCTTCGACCTCACGGGCTACTGCCGTTGGTCGTAGAAGAAGTGCAGCCTGCTCTGCTGCTGCTTTAGCTTCATCTAGTTCCGATAACCTGGCCTCTATTTGCTGTATCTGCTCATCACTAAGACCTAACACCCCAGCAACTGAATCCAATGCATTTTCATTATTTGATTTCAAAATTAATTTTCCTCTACTGTATATGATTCCAACTGACCGAAATCCAGCCGAACTTATAAGTTATTATACCACAAAACGTTCTTTTTTTCAATTTCATGTGCAAAATAACCGCAATAATCTCATTGCATCACCAACAACCTTCAAAACAACCCTCGGCCGGCCCTGCAAAAACTTTTACCGCAGCACCTATTTCTGCTGATGCTGAAAATAAACCTAATTGTGAAGAATGCCCATAGTCGGGAACGCTGGATGTTTTGGCCATTGCATTGGTCTGCCAGGCACATAATACAGGGGTAGCACACACAAGAGCATGCACATTCGTTCCAGGAACAAAAGCCTGCTTCAGTAACGGCACGAATTTAGGATTAAACTTAGAATAAGCATCCACTCCCTTTTCGCTGGGTTCCAGCACAGCTGGCTTAAAAATATCGCCCATGGCATTCATTTTTTCTTGTATTTTTCTTTTACACAATACATAGTATTTATTGATATAGCCCGTGCCTTGTAAGGTAAAATTTGGCGCTTGCGGTGGAATAGCATCATAATAATGATTCAGACACATCGTGACATTGTTGGGAATCAAATGTGAATTGGAACTATAAAATTCAGACAAATATTGAAGAATACCAGGCACATCATCAAAAAAATCAAATTGAATTTTTGCATCAGGGTATTTATTAGCGATATTATGCATCTGAGCATAAAGAAGACTGACTTTTGTACCACTGTCCCCTAAAACTTGTGTATGTACACCTTTATAACCTTTATCCATAGCCCGTCTGAAAGAGAGCCCTTCTGACAAACCATGCTCAAGATCCGCGGACAATAACGTATTCAGTTCAGCATTCAGATAGACTGCGATAGATGAAATAGCGTCAAAGCATGATTCTCCTTGAGCAGGCAATTCACGTTGATTCTGCCTATGACTCTGTCGGTTTGATCCTATGAATACAATCTGCTTCTGATGGCGCTGACCCTCTCGCTTTATCTGCTCAAGAAATGGTTTGTTAGCATCCACAAAAGAGGTTAAGTGGCTTGGATCATGGCCAAGTTCTTGCAAAAGCATTTTTTCATACCAACGTGGATTGTGGTTAATACAACCATCAAAATCCAGTGATACGACATGAAGGCGTTCCAGTTTATCAATCATTATTGACTATTTCAGCTGTTTAAAATGCGCCGATTGTATGATCTTTATCCTTAAGAAATTATTAAGGAGCTTATTTAAGCGTGACTATAATAGACTCTCAATAATGACATCCCTTATCGTAAGGCTTCCTTGGTAGCAGAATCCGCACGTCGATAAAAATGATTTTTTTCGACTGATCTTACCCTGATTTGAAGTTAAAATGGTCGCTTAGCAAAGTGTCCGATTTTTCGAAGCGGGATCATACTGAAATTGGCTAAAACTGACTTCTAGTGGCGCAGTAATCTTGGCCATGACATTTGGATTAAGATTTAATTCTTCGTACGGGACAAAAAATTATATGGGAGGCTTGAGTGGGCGCACGCAGTATAACTAACTTCAAGCCCAGTTTGGGTTTTTGGTGGCGCACGTAGCCTTGATGCAGCGCAGCGTAATCAAGGTTTTAACTTGAATGGCGAGTACCTTGATTACGCTGCGCTGCATCAAGGCTACGCGTTACGCCGTTAACTCATTACCTGTATTCAAGCCTGATTGCCTGATCG
>JBIODT010000171.1:0-4267 GCA_044445305.1 Legionellales bacterium
AATGATGGGCAGCAACAGACGCAGGGCGTTGTCGTGCCTGAGTCTTACCATGTTGGCGCCTATCATTCGCCGGTTTCCTTTAAAGACATGGATCAATCCTGGGTCAGTCGCCAAAACCCACAAGGTTATACTATTGAAATCGCTGATGATGCAAAAGCATCCGAAGTAGCACGTAAATTATACAATACCCCTAAAAATGACCGAATGGCACAAGTGCAGTATCAGCGTAATGGCAGGGTTTATTATAAAGGTGTCTATGGTACTTATAGCAGCTCTGATGCTGCGCAAAAAGCATTAGATGCTTTGCCTCCCGATATAAAACAGGGCGCTGGCGTTAAAACTTGGAGCAGTATACAGAGTAATTAAAGGCGCATACGGGTGTTTAAGAAAACCTTACCCCGCTCTCAAAATAATGACCAGATGTGTTACTCCAGGCGTTCCCGTCTGTGTTACATCAAATTGTTTTATGGTAATGGTGTATTTGGAACTGATTTTAAACAACCAAGAGACAAAGAGCTTGAAGGGTATTTCATCGAAGCTCAGTTGAATGTCTCCTGAGCCTGTTTGTTGTAATTGATAAGGGAATTCCATGGATGTATTTTCTTTAAGTTTGGTGGTCAGTAAGGTCAGTAGTTGGTTGTTGTTTATGGTTTTTTTGACTTTAGATGATTGATTTTGGTTTCTCACCTTATTCATCCAGTTTAAGGTCTCAATTTTTTCAATCAATTGGGTGGATTTTAAGGTTACTTTGTTGCTCAGTGGTGCATATAAAAACAAATAATAGCCGTAAAGAATAAGACAGAGTGCGCCACCTATAGCCATCCATTTTTCTCGGTCATTGAGTGTGCTTAAATAGGCTCTCATGATTCTATCTCCAAAGTTGCGATCACTTGTTGATCATGTGTTGATGCTTGAGTTTGTTTGATCTTGAGTTGGAGTGTTTTCAGTTGGTTTTCTAAATTTTCCAGGCTTGCAAAGTCAGTGCTAACCAGCGTTACCAGCAATGTTTTATTTTGATAATGCAGTTGTTCTACAGTAAGCGGACTCCCTTTCATTCCTTTTGAAAATTGATTTAATAAAAACCAAAAATGAGCGTGGTTGTTGTCTGAGGTATTGGCATCTAATAATTGGCTGATGCGAAATTTGGGGCTGATAACCTGTTTCGCCTCAGGAAAAAACTGATGATAAATGGCCGCAATCTGCATATCAATAGCATTGGTTTTTTTATTTAAGGAATGTAGGGTCAGGGCATTAACCAAGAGCAGTGACAGCAACCATGCGCCAAAGAGTGCCGCTGAGAGTTGGTAGCCTTTTTTAATCCATGCAGATTCAGTGCCCTGTTTTATGTCGCCTTGACAAAGATTGAGTGGTTTTGTTTTTAATATTTGTTGTGCAATCCAGACGAAGGAATGCTCTGCTCTTTGGGGTGGGCTGTTGTCAGTTGCAATTTGACTGTCTTGAAATACCAATGTTGGGTTTAAGGGGTGTTTTTTCAAATAAGTTAAGGCCAAATCACCTGTAAGTGCGCCTTTAAAATCCTCATTATGAATCAATAAAGTTGATTCACTAACAACCAGCTCTTGAGGGGCAAGGGCAAACCAGTCAATGGTCATTGTTGCAAACGTAATGTTGTTATCTGCTAACAGCTGCATAATGTATTGAATGCGGTGTTTGCTTATTACTGTAATCAGGTAGTGGTTGTTTTGATAGCGTTGCTTGTCAAAAGAAAAATGTAATTCTTCTATGGCTTGTGTCAGCTTGTCTTCTAGTGCATAAGGAATGGCAACCCTTGCTTTTCGTTCTGGAAGCCAGGGCAGTGCCAGATCAAAAATACTGGTATGCTCACTGGTTTCAATGACTGTTGTTTTGCTGTCTTTTTGTAATTCTTTAATTTCAGCAAAATGACGTTGCGCAAGTGCTGCTATTAGTTCTCCTGTTGGGGACAGCTTCAAGCAAAAACAGCCTGCATCATCAAGATTTTTAGTAAATAAGAAACAAGTATTCATAAATTATGCAAACGCTCTGTATTGTTTTGTAGTCATTTGGGCCCAATCTGATTTTAACTGTTGTGACAGTAAATAGACTACAAGCGCATATTGCGGGCTAGAGTTGTAGCGCGTAATCACAAAGAAATTAGGATAGGCCAGCCAATATTCATTGCCTTCATTGGTTATCAGCTCAAGCAGGGCTGCATGATCGGGGTGATTATAAGCCGCTGTTACTGGTTTGATGCCTGCTGCTGCTAGTTGCTTGTAGTGGTAATTAACCGTTTTAGGGTTCATTACTATATGTCTGTAGCGATAGCCCTGAAGTTGTGCCTGCTGTACAACCCCTTCATTGGTTTTCCAACCATGTTTGTGGAAATAATTCGCAACACTGGCAATGACATCATCATTGTTATTAACCAGATCGCGCATGCCTTTGTTATTAAAATCCACCGCATAATACCTGTAGCTGCTGGGCATGAATTGTGGTTGTCCTATGGCGCCGGCGTAAGAGCCTAGGTATTTGGTTGCTGCAACATTGTGTTCACGACAAAGAAGTAAGTATTCTTGTAATTCTTTAGTAAAATAGGGTGCGCGTTTGGGGTAGTTAAAGGCTAAAGTAGCCAGAGCATCCAGGACTTTGTATTTTCCTTGACTCGTGCCGTATAAGGTTTCAACCCCCAAAATAGCTACAATAATTTCTGCAGGTACACCATATTTTTTTTGTGCTTTGGCTAAGGTTGCTTGGTTGGCATGCCAAAAATCCATGCCCGCTTTTATTCTTTGCGGCGTTAAAAATAAAGCCCTATAGACATCCCAGTTTTTCTTTTCATAAGGTTTGTCCATGGATTCGATGATTTGGGGTTGAAGCTGCACTTGGTTCATGGTTGCTGTTAATTGTTGTTTGGAAAAATGATGGGTTTTAACCATGTTGTTGATAAACAACTGAACATCATTGCGTTGTGTGAATGCGCTGTCTGCTCTTGCAGAGCAAGAAAGAAAAAACAGTGCTGTAAAACCGAACCAGGTTATTCGTCGCATGGGGCATCCTCATAACAAATAAGACGATTTTAGTGAAAACAACGGCCATTAGCAAATCAATCAATGAATTCGCAATCTTATTTATTTGGACGAAGCTGCATGCCTTTTTTGTATGCAGTTTCGTCCAAAATCAAACAATTGAGTCTATAATATAAACTAAGTGAGATTTTAAAAGTATCTATATGCTTACACCTAAATTTCAAGCAAGTCAGCTGATTGAAAAAAAGCGTAAACAAACCCAATCCGCAGTAGATTTGTTAAATAAAATACAGAGTGACATCATTGTTGAGGCGGAGCCTTTGTCTGAGGCTGCTTTAAAGGAAGAGGCTGCGAAACGCATTCCTTTTTTATCAAAATGGTTGGTTAATATTGATGCTGTAGGTGGTTCTGTTGTTAGACTTGGTTTGAACGCCAATAGAATTAATCCTGAGCTGGGTACACTCACAGGCTTTCAGTTTGGAGGCGTGGCTCTGGCTGGCTTGGATTTTTTGCGTGTTCCGTTGATTTATTTCGCGGCTTTCTTGCTTAAAGAAAAGTTACCTTCCGAATTAAAGTTAAACAACAATCTGAGGTGGCTGTATTCAACCTTGTCTTTGACGCTGACTGTCACAGCACTATTCATTCCGCCGGTAGGTATCGCCGCAGCTGGACTTGCTTGGGCGTACAGTACTTATTTAGCAGCTAAAACAGTAATGAATTATTATAAGATTAAAAAGGAACAAAAACAGGTAGGAGCTGAATTAACGCTTATACACCAAGAAATAGCCAAGATCAGAGCTGAGGGAGTAGCATGGACTAACATGCCAGAGAACGCAGCAAACATGCCCGGAAATAGTGTAAAAATTGAGCGCTTGTACGAACGTTTTAATATTGAACAAGATAAGTTGAAATTTTTTAAAACTGCAGAATTGCAATTAGAACAAAAAGCAGAGCAAACTGGACTGGTCACAGTAATAGATAAAAGTGTTGGTAAGATTTTGACAATGGTGGCTTTTGCTGGGGCTGTGGTTTCGCTGTTTTTTCCACCTGTTGGTTTAGGGTTAATGGCAGCTTCTGCAATCGCCGGAGGTGCCTATGCTTTTGCTCGAATAGTAGCAATACCCTTATTCTATAGGGTGAAGAACAAACTGGAGTCTTCAAAAACCCAACCAATTCCATTAGTAAGCAGTGCATTGTGCAAATTATCTGCTCATTCAGAAGAGGCACTCAATCAATTGGATGGTGATGTTGCTAAGAAAGAT
>JBIODT010000172.1:0-4230 GCA_044445305.1 Legionellales bacterium
CTACGCAGTTACCCGCAAGTTAGCACAAAACTGAAAAACGCAATGAACTAATAGACCTCGTCATTGCGGGGCTACGAGGCAATCCAGTGAGTTCGGAGTGACGGCCGCTGGGTTGCTTCGTGGCCTCGCAATGACGCACTGTTTGAGTACAGTGTGTGATGTTATAACTATTTTCCATGAGGTAACTTGTGGGTAATGATATGGATGCATCAAGGCTACGCAGTTACCCGCAAGTTAGTACAAAACTGAAAAACGCAATGAACTAATAGAGCTCGTCATTGCGAGGTTACGAAGCAATCCAGAGGTTCGGAGTGACGATCCTGGGCTTACTTCATAATGGACGTGAATCAGATACAACCACCGCCGGTGGCTGTGATTTCCTGTGAAACTCTATTTCTTCCAGGCTTGTTTTTAAAGACTCCAACTTGCTCAACAGAGAGTTAGAATAAGCATCCCCACCCTTTTTAGCTCTTGGAGCAAATTGTTTTTGGCCCTGAGCAATAATATCCAATAAGTTGGTGTACATTGCCTTATCCCCGCCATCACCATTGGCATACGTCAAAAAAGAACCTTGCAATGTCTCCATAAGGAAGTCACCTCTTGCTTGAGCTGGTGCTTTATAACCAAAACAGCCAAAAGTTAAAGCCGCAAAGTTTCGAAACAGATCCTGAAACCAAAATGTTTGCGCACGCTCTTCAAGATAGGAACTAAAAACACCCAAACTTGATATCGACAAATCACCAAAATAGTCTGTACGTAGCTTCTCAATACGGGCGTAAAATTTGTCATCTTGGGTCTTGTGCTGCACCGTGTCAATCGGGTATCTAAGCTGTTCCGTATTGTGGTTTATTTGTTGAACGCTTGAATTAATAGCACTAACATCTATATCATCATGGTTTTGAATTTGATCTATAAAATCCAATTCACATTGCTTGAATTGCTCAATATTACGTAACAGTTTCATTTGTTCAACTTCAGTTTTTGCAGGGAACTGGTTAATTAATTTTAAAGAATGCTCTTTAATTCGAGCTACTCTTAAAGCGACATAGGCATTTTCAAGTTTCTGAGCCATGGAAGCAACCACCGCATATTGTTCCTGCACCAAATGATCCTTATTGCGACTAACTTCTTCAATAAAAACCGACTGGGTCCTTTGAATCGACTCAATATCTCTCAATATTAATTCTCTGGCTTTTGCATTTTCTGCTTGTAACGACTCGCCCCTCATCACCCCTGCATAACGGGTTTGGAACAGCGCTTGCAGTTCAGCCAGTTGATTCAGAGTCATTAAAACCTCTTTTTTATTCTGAATTATTTGCATGTGCTCTATATTCATTTGCTTTGCTAGTGCCAGTGATTTATCTATCCTGGTGCTTTTTTCCTTAAGTTCTTCTAGTTCAAACTTTAGCTCTTCTAATCGAGTTAATAGAAGTTCTGGAGGTTCAGCCATATCGTCCAGTCGGGATTTCATCATGTTATATTTATCGTCTTTTGCAGCTAAATCATCATGGATCCGTCCTTGTAATTCAGTGCATGAAGGCACACCAAAAGCCTCTTTATAATCTATTAGCCCAGCAACATTGCTTTTTTGGATTTCTTCTTGCATCTGTACAAGATACTGCAAGCCTTCATTGGTTCCTTTTGTTTCCAGTTCTTGAATTATGCGGGGTAATTGATTTTGCACTGCTTCAATATCCGCTACTTGAAACTCAAAGGTATAGCTGTCGAAAGCCAATGTGGCTATGTCATGGGTAATTGTGGCAATGTCTTGATCCAATTCAACCCGTACCACATCGCGTAATTTTTCAGAAAGCTTCACATCCCAAGCAGCCAATTGTTCTACCCGCTCTTGGGTGAGTCTTTTACATTCAGAGTCACAAACTTCTTTTTGTTTTTCTGTAAATGTTTTTTCTTGGTTAACCGCTTGATACTCTTGTTGTAAGTTCCAACAGTTACCTTCACCCAATAAAGATTCAGGTTTTGATGCCAGTACCTCATTGTTTTTTATGTTGATTTTTAATTCATTGTCTATGTAAGTTATTTTATTTGCAATCAGTGCTCTTATAGCTAATAAGTTATAGTCAGCTGTATTTGATCCAAATATATTAGTATAGCTGGCGTATTTATCATAAAAATTAGTACGATTAAATCCAAACCAACTGGTGGCAACTTCTTGTTTTTGATATAAGCCATCAAGGTGGTCAGCTGTAGATCCTTCACCACATTCTAAAGCGGCTTTTAGTTCTGATTTAGAAATGAAAGCTACTGGCAAAAAACCACCTTTATGCGCATCCAATATTTTTTTACAGCCAAGCAACTTTTCGCGTACCTTTGTTAAAAATTGCTGCCGCTCTATATCCGCGCTAGTTAATGCGGTAAGTTGGTTGTTATGTTGTGTTATATCGACGTTCAACGCTCTTGACTGTTGTTCTAGCAAAGAAATTTGAGGGTTGATGCGGTTGTTCATTTCAGCCAGTGCTGGCGTATATTCACTATGAAGAAACTGAAACGACTCGCTGCGTTTATCTAGCACGCTCTGCTCGTTAATAACAGACAAAGCGCCACGAATACGCTCTTGAGCGTTGTTTATCGTATTTTGCCTGCCTGCAGCAGATGATTTAGCAAGGTCATCTTGCAAATGATGCAGTTGCCGCACTGCTTTGTGTAACAAAATATCAACCTGGTCCAGTTTCACTTTATTTTTCTCAATCTTAGTTGTTATTTGGGCTTTAGCGCTACTTACCGCAGCAACAAACGCTGCTTTGTGACGTGGAGCAATGGCATTGGGCACAGGGTGCGTGTTTATAAAATTGGCCTCTTGACCCAGTAAATTTTGTTTGTATTCTATGAGTTGTTTTTTATATCCATTCAGTTGTTCAATTAAGCCTGAATACCCAGCAATGTCCCTTAGCAAAGACCTATCAACATCCAGCTCTAAGGCTTGGACAAAATCAGGGGCGGTGACTTCAACCACGGATAATACATCAGCCTCCATCGCTTGCTCAAATAAACCGAGCAATTTTGCATCTGCAATTCGTGTTTCAAACAGTTCTTTTTGCATGGTCATCGATAATAATAATAATTCTTGGGTCTTACTTATTGTTTCTTTTGCACTGGCATAAGCTGTGCTTAACGCAGGTTTAATAAACTCTGATTTAACGCCAGAATCATCTGAATTAAACAGAGCCAGCCAAGAGGTACCTAACTCTTCAGTATGTGGTTCAGCAATTAAGGCTTGGATAAAATCAGATGAAACCACGGTATCTGGAACACCGTCATTTAAATTATCCATGCGCCATTGTTCACAAAAATCCAATGCCTGTTTGCTTGCATTCTGCAGGCGGTTTAATAGTTCTTCTAATAAGTTAAGCCTGTTTTCTAGTGCCGGGCTGTTTGCAGTTACCGCTGAGTTTAAACACGCATAATTCTCATTCACAGTGCTATCAATATTGTTTTCTTCCAAATCAAATTGGCGCATGGAGTCACTCAGCAAGGCCAGCTTGGCTTTTTTAAATCGCAACCACTTGGCTGTTTCGGTCAGTTTTTTAGGGGTATGTGCTTCATAAACCGACAATCGCTTGTCCAGTAAATTGCTGAGCTCGTTGGTATTATCTGCCATTTTTTCACGAACACCACCAATTGCGGGTATTTCATTCAATGCAGCTGGTGTTCTTGCTTCTCTTAAAAAAACCTGCAATGCCAAACCTGCTTGATAAGTTTTATCATCAATAATTTTAGGCGTTCTGTTTTCGTCTAAAAAGAAAGCAGAATCTTTGATTGCACGACTATTAAACAAGGCTGAAGCATAGCCCCCAGAAGTATAATCACTAATATTCCATAAGGCTTGTAGCGCCTTTTTAGAATAGTCTTCAAGTGCTTCTGGGCTTGCAAAATTCAATTTGGAAGTATTGAATTGTTGTGGCAACAATTGGGGATTAACAAAAATTTTTTGCGATAGACTCGTATCAGCCATCCCTTTACTGTTTCTAAATAAAGGAGTGACATTAATTAGATCAAGATCATCTTTAAGTTTTTGTAATGCATCAAATATTTTGACCATAATGCTCTCTTTATAATACTGGGGTCATGGGGGAAAATTCAGGTACTATCCCAGATATACCTTTCACGGATGGGTTTTCGGGATTTTAGGCGCATTGATTTTTCCGTTCATGCCGTCTTTAAAAGCGAGTAATAGTCTACTCTATTGCGAGTTTTTAAAGACGGCATGAA
>JBIODT010000173.1:0-4173 GCA_044445305.1 Legionellales bacterium
ATATGTTGTAGTAGAAAACTCATTAAAAGAATCAGAAAAATAGATTTGCCCAACAATTTGGATTATCCAAATTATCGAGAAAATGAAAACGGGGCTCACTAGCCAGCTATGAATATTATCTTTTTGCATAAAATAATAACAGAATTAA
This sequence comes from Legionellales bacterium, assembly GCA_044445305.1. Lineage (GTDB taxonomy): Bacteria > Pseudomonadota > Gammaproteobacteria > Legionellales > Legionellaceae > Legionella. Next base: position 149 of record JBIODT010000173.1, read on the forward strand.
ATCTGCCCCGACTCTTACTACCCAAGCTATGGCAGCGCCATAAAGTCCAAAAAATTTCAGAGATATTAAGAGTAGAGGAACATAGATAAAAAACTCACAGATATGTAGATAAGCTGTGGTTTTTGCGTGTCCTCTGGCTTGTATGGTTGCGAAGGGTACAAAAGCAATGCCATTTAGTAGTACTCCTAGACTCAAGATACTTACGATGATCCATGAGTGCTCTGCAAAATCTTTGCCTAACCAGAGAGAGAGACCCCAATACGAGCCGAGGGCGATTGTTAAGCAAACAGGAAGCAGTACTATCGCTACTATTTTTAAGCATCGATGATATAGCTGCTTTGCTTCGACAGGAGATGCTTTCAGCAGCGAAGCCAATCTTGGAAATAAAGCACCAGTAAGAGCAGCAGGCAAAATAAGCACACGAACTAATATTTCAAAAGGAACGGTATAGTAGGCGACTAGACTAGCGCCTAGCACTGATGAAATAACGAATCGATCTGCATTGACCATTAATGGACTAATAATATTGGATACAGTCATCCATACTCCAAAGGAGAGTAGACTTTTAATATCCTCTGGTGTGGCTTTATTGTGAAACCAACCATTTGGTAATTTACTGTGCATTAATGCAATATGAGCAATCAATATAACAAGTCGGGCAATAATCAGCATTATTACAACGAATATCAGTGAGGGGCCAAAGAACATAACGCTGAGAGCAGGTAATGCGAAGTTTGCAATTCCAAGCAATACACGTAATACATTGGATCCTTTAAAGTCTTCATAGGCTTCGATAACACCTCGAAGGCCTGTTGTTATTGTTGTTAAGGGGATTCCTATTGCCGCAATCAGAAGACTAATGGCCGTATCATGTTGTAAGGAGACAGTGACTTTTAGCCAGCTATAGCCAAGTTGATGTGATAAGACAGCCAGCAGCACGCCTCCGATTAGTCCAGTTGCCGCAGTAAAAAGTAGGCCAGATTTAACCAAACGTGGGATCCGGTCTAGCTCTTTTGTTGCTAAGCTTGAGGCGACTTGCTGTGTGAGTGCTCGACCTAGGCCAAAATCAAATAAGCTAAAATAGCCGATTAATGCCCAAATGAGTGTGAGTATGCCAAATGATTCTATACCAATGTGCTTGATTATATATGGAATGGTGACCACGCCGACTAAGAATGGCGCACCAGTTCCGACAAGATTCCAAACAGTATTTCTACTTAATGACATGGCGCGATCCTTATTACTTGTGAGCGCTGGTCATTTCTCTTAGAAATATTACCTATGCAAAAGTGATCATGAAAAAATTTATTGATCATGATACTTTTATTTGAGTGATGAGATGTTCACGTATCTGTTTTACATGAGAAATAAGTTTTTTTGTGGATTCGCTCAACCCATCATTACGTTGATTGTCGTGTAACGCAGGTAAAATAGTATTTGCAAGCGATTTACCCAATTCCACGCCCCATTGATCAAATGCATTGATTCGCCAAAGATGTGCCTGTACAAAGATCTTATGTTCGTATGCAGCAAGTAAAAGCCCAATCGAAAACGGATCTTGCTTTGGTAGGATGATCATACTCGAGCGTTGTCCGCCTAAGCATGTTTTATGAGGATCATTGGGATAAAACCGACCCTGAGCGAGTGCAGCACTCTGAGCAAAACAATTTGCTAATAACTGGTCATGGTGCCCTGCAAATATGTTGGAGTCTTCTGCAATTGCAATAAAATCAGTAGGAATTTGACGATTACCTTGGTGTAGCATTTGAAAGTAAGCATGCTGACCATTACTTCCGACACTGCCAAAGACAGCTTGTGCTGTACGATAAATGATAGGCTTGCCATCAATATCAGTGCCTTTGCCATTAGACTCCATTTCAAGCTGTTGTAAATAGGATGGAAATGATCTTAAACCATGGCAGTAGGGCGCAATAGACAAACCCGCAGCATGATTGTCCTCGATATTCCACAATCCAATCAATCCCATAATGACAGGGATATTTGTCTCCAAGGGTGCTGTAAAAAAGTGCTCATCCATGGATTGAGCGCCAGCAAGTAAGGCTTCAAAATGATCCATACCGACTAAGATGGCGATAGGTAATCCTACGGCAGACCATAATGAGAAACGACCGCCAACCCAATCCCAGAATTTAAATATATAGTCGGCATTGATACCAAAAAATTCTGCTTTTTGAGGTTCGGCAGTTACTCCCACGAAATGATGGGTAATAATCTGGTTGCGATCAAGTTGGAGTTTTTGTTCTAACCACTGAATTGCTGCAGATGCATTTTGCATCGTCTCGGAAGTTGTGAATGTTTTACTGGTAATGAGAAAAAGCGTTTCTTCTGGATTAATTTGCTGTAAAACTTCATCAAGATCACCCGCATCAATATTAGCAACGAAAAAAATCTGAATATCCGTTGTTTTATATCGCGCTAATGCTTCAGTCACTAAGCTTGAACCCAGATTAGAGCCGCCAACGCCAATGTTGACGACGGTGCGAATCGGTTTACCTGTGATTCCAAGGATTTGGCCTGTATGCAGTTTATTCACGAACTCACGCATTTGTTCGCGGACTTTGATTGCATCTTGGACATGTAAATCCATTGCAGCATTAGAACCAGACATGGCTCGTAAGGCGGTATGCAATACTTGACGATGTTCTGTAGGGTTTTTTATTTCGCCTGCTTGTAATTGTTGAATGGCTTTAGGTAGCTCAGTTTGGCGAGCGCGCGCTAACAGCTTTTGCCATTGAGGCTCGCTGATGAGTTGATTCGTAAAATCAAATAGGGCATCTTGATAAATGACGCTAAAATTTTGCAGGTAGCTGACGCTCATTGGCTAGTCTAAATATAAATGAAAGGTTGGAGGCGCTGATGCCTAGTAAATATGCCGCAATAGAATATCTATGCGGCGAATTCCATATCTTTTGATTTGTTTCTTTAGTATCAAAAAAGCGAGCGATTATAATATGCGCATGCAACCTAAACAAGTTGAGTCGTGTTGCGCATCGGTTATCGCTAGGTGTTAGAACATTTCAGCATCTTTGAATCGTTTTGCTTGCTGATCTTTACCTGATAAAAGTGGGGTGCCTTCAAACTGCCAATCGATCGCTAAATCAAGATCATTCCATAGGATCGAACGTTCATGTGTCGGTGCGTATACGTTGGTTGTTTTGTATAAAAATTCTGCAGTTTCTGATAAAGTCACAAAACCATGCGCAAAACCTTCAGGTACCCAAAGTTGATTTTTATTTTCAGCAGATAGAATTTCACCAACCCATTGACCAAAAGTTGGAGAGTTTCTGCGAATATCCACCGCTACGTCGAACACCTCACCTTGAACAACGCGAACCAGTTTGCCTTGAGCCATTGGATCAAGTTGGTAGTGTAAGCCGCGCAATACACCACGCTGTGACTTGGAGTGGTTATCTTGGATGAATGTGCGTTTGATTCCAGTCGCTTCTTCAAAAGCAGCTTGGTTAAAACTTTCAAAGAAGAAGCCTCGTTCATCCCCAAAAAATTTTGGGGTGAATAGCACGACTTCAGGAATGGCGAGTCGAGTTGCTTGCATTAGAATATTTGCTCTTTAAGAAGGTTTAACAAGTATTGACCGTAGCCATTTTTTGCTAATGGTTTTGCTAATTCAGCAAGCTGCTCTCGGCTAATCCATTGGTTATGGAATGCAATTTCTTCAGGGCAAGCAATTTTAAGCCCTTGGCGCTTTTCAACGGTTGCGATAAATTGGCTAGCTTCAAGTAAAGAATCATGTGTACCAGTATCGAGCCAAGCGTGACCGCGACCCATCAGTTCTACAGAAAGTTGACCTTGATCTAAGTAGAGTTGATTGAGATCAGTAATTTCTAACTCGCCGCGGTGTGAAGGCTTGATTTTCTTGGCAAGTTGAACTACGTTTTTATCATAGAAATAGAGCCCAGTAATCGCGTAATTGGACTTTGGTTGTTTCGGTTTTTCTTCAAGAGACAATACTTTGCCCGATGCATCAAATTCGGCAACGCCATAGC
>JBIODT010000174.1:0-4171 GCA_044445305.1 Legionellales bacterium
GTTAGTAACACGTACCTTGAAGGGACTTACAGCGAAATTTACCCAAATATCAGCTTAGATGAGGCTGGTTTGAAAAAACTGTTTAAGCAATTCTCATTCCCCGGGGGTATTTCCAGTCATGTTTCACCTGAGACTCCGGGCTCAATTCATGAAGGCGGCGAGCTTGGTTATTCACTCAGTCATGCTTTTGGGGCCGTGCTTGATAACCCATCGCTAATTGTTGCTTGTGTCGTGGGGGATGGTGAGGCTGAAACTGGCCCTTTGGCAACGGCATGGCACTCTAACAAGTTTATCAACCCCATTACCGACGGTGCTGTTCTACCCATTTTGCATCTGAATGGCTATAAAATCAGTAATCCGACTGTACTTGCGCGCATTGAGCATGAGGAACTTGAGCAATTTCTGTATGGTTGTGGCTGGACGCCTTATTTCGTTGCGGGCGATGAGCCTATGAAAATGCATCAACTCATGTCTGAAACGATGGAAAAGGCAGTTCAATCTATACTAAGTATCCAGAGCAATGCACGGAATAACAATGATACTTCGCGACCACGCTGGCCCATGATTGTTCTCACATCACCAAAGGGTTGGACTGGTCCCCAAATAGTTGATGGTTTACAGATTGAAGGTACATTTCGCTCGCATCAAGTGCCATTAATTGTTGACTCCAATCATCCGAAGCATGTTAAACAACTTGAGAGCTGGATGAGAAGTTATCATCCAGAAGAACTCTTCGATGAGCAGGGATGTATTAGGCCAGAGCTGTCAGAACTTGCACCCACGGGCAATCGTCGCATGGGTTCTAACCCTCATGCTAATGGTGGCGTTCTGCTACGAGATTTGCGCATGCCAGACTTCACTGATCATGCCATAAATATTTCTAATCCTGGTTGTATTGAAGAGCAAGATACCCAGATACTAGGGAAATTTCTACGGGATGTTACAAAACTCAATAAGCAGCAAGGCAATTTTCGAATTTTTGGACCTGATGAGACAATGTCCAATTTATTAGGTGCGGTATTTGAAGTCACTGACCGGCAATGGGAGGTTAGGCAAGAAAAGAATGATGAATTTCTTGCGCCAACAGGAAGTGTGCTTGACTCGATGTTGAGTGAACATCAATGCGAGGGTTGGTTGGAGGGATATCTTCTCACTGGACGACATGGTGTATTTAATTGTTATGAGGCGTTCATCCGTATTATTGACTCGATGTTTAGTCAACATGCTAAGTGGTTAAAAGTGACCTTGCAACTGCCGTGGCGAAGAAAGATCGCCTCGTTGAACTTACTCTTGTCTTCCCATGTTTGGCAGCAGGATCATAATGGGTTCACCCATCAAGATCCTGGCTTTCTTGATCATGTAGTCAATAAGAAAGCGGATATCGTGCGCGTCTATTTACCGCCTGATGCCAATTGCTTATTATCAGTGTTTGATCATTGCTTGCGCAGCCGGCACTATGTCAATGTCGTTGTTGCTGGAAAACATGCAATGCCCCAATGGTTGTCTATGGATGCTGCTATTGTACATTGTACCGAGGGAATTGGTATTTGGTCTTGGGCCAGTAATGATCAAGGTGGTGAACCCGATGTGGTATTGGCCTGTTGTGGGGATACCCCTACGCTCGAAATTTTAGCTACTGTATCCATTTTGCGCCAGTATTTACCCGAGATAAAAATTAGGGTGATCAATGTTGTGGATTTGATGAAGCTTCAGCCTCAGAGTGAGCATCCTCATGGACTGAATGATACAGACTATGATGCACTCTTTACCAAAGACAAACACATTATCTTTGCTTTTCACGGATACCCATGGTTGATCCACCGATTAACTTATCGACGAACTAATCGATATTTGCATGTCAGAGGCTATGAGGAAGAAGGCACAATTACTACGGCTTTTGACATGAGAGTACAGAATGAATTAGACCGGTTTCATTTGGTACAAGACGTGATTGATCGTTTGCCACAATTTGGTGCCCGTGGCCATTATCTGAAGCAACAAATGAAAGATAAACTCATCGAACACAAGCAGTACATAGATAAATACGGTCAGGATATGCCTGAAATAAGACTTTGGAAATGGGAAAATGCCTAAGGGGATTAAAGGAATTAGTGCTGGTGAAAGGAAAGAGGCATTGGATTAGAGCTATAATATAAGGACAACAGGAAAAAAAAAGGTAACGAACTATGAATCCATCTGATGCGAAACAACCTTATGAAGCACGAATCATAATAGGGGACAAGATTATTTCCACAACCACAGGGACAAGCATTAGCGAGTTGCAGGCATTTTTAAATAGGCAATGTGAATTGGAAAAGTCAGGTGTTGAGGGTGAAATTATTGAAGTTAGCACTGGAAAGACGATTTATCGATGCAATAGACAGACGATAATTGATGACTAAGCATGAATGAATCTGGATGGATTTTGATTGCAATGGCGCTTCTTGTGTGTAATGACACTATTGTATGTACGCAGAAAAAACATTGAGGCTAAATAATATGGATGAGGTCATTTTGATTATTAATGCAGGTTCTTCCAGCATAAAATTCTCTCTCTTTAGCCATGTTGCTTTAACATTAATCTATCACGGTGAAGTAAAACACATGATAGAGAAGCCTGAGCTCACTGTTTTTAATGCACAACGTAGTCAAATAGTTAAAGAGTCAATTCCAGCACCAGGATATGAGTCAGCATTAAGTACTTTATTTAATTGGTTGGAGAATGCACCTGGTTACTTCGTTTTAAAAGCGGTAGGGCACCGTGTGGTTCATGGAGGCACTTACTTCTCTGCTCCAAGTGTGATAACTAAAGATGTGATTAAAAAAATTGAGTCCCTTAATTTTTTGGCTCCTTTGCATCAACCGCACAATCTTGAGGCAATAAAAATTATTGATGTGCTTTATCCCTCACTTTTGCAAGTAGCCTGTTTTGATACCACTTTTCACAAAACTCAAGACAAACTGGCAACTCTTTTTGCAATTCCCAAAGCCTTAAGTTCAGAAGGGATTATACGTTATGGATTTCACGGCATTTCTTATGAATACATTGCTTCAGTTCTGCCTGATTACCTAAAAGATAAAGCAGATGGTAAAGTGATTGTTGCTCATTTAGGGCAGGGTGCAAGTATGTGCGCTATGAAAAACTGTAAAAGTGTGGCCACTTCGATGGGATTCACAGCTTTAGATGGCTTAATGATGGGATCTCGTTGTGGTGCGATTGATCCTGGTGTGATTTTGTATTTACTGCAAGAAAAAAAATATACAGTAGAGGAGGTAACTCGTTTATTGTATCACAAGTCAGGTTTATTGGGGGTTTCTGGAATCAGTAGTGATATGCGTGAACTTCAGTTAAGTTCGGATCCTAATGCTCTTTTGGCTATTGATTTATTTTGTTATAGAGCAGCGAGAGAGTTGTGTGCATTATGCGTGAACTTACAAGGATGTGATGCGTTTATTTTTACTGCAGGTATTGGTGAGAATTCAGCTGTTATTAGAAAAAAAATAGGTGAACGACTGGCGTGGCTAGGTGTTGTTTTGGATGAATGCTCAAATAATAACAATTCACCAATTATCAGTCATGATACGAGTTCTATTGTAGTAGGAGTCATTCCGACTGATGAGGAATATATGATTGCAAAACATACTGTAGATAAGATTTTAGCCTAGTACCGTATCCATTTAATCACAGGGGATCTATTATCACATACAGGGATATAATGAACAGTGTACGGAGTGTTCGAATATGAATGACATCCCGATTGGCGAGGTTGTCGAGGTTCATGGTTCTGTTGTTACCATTTTATGTAACAGGCTACCCCCGCTACATCAGTCACTTAAAATTTGCACAGAAGAAGCGCATTATATTTTAGAGGTGCATCAGCATATTGACTCATCTCATGTGAAAGCAATTACCCTGCATCATACCACGGGCTTACAAAGAGGCTTGAAGGTTTATGATTCAGGAGCTCCATTGCAGGTGCCTGTTTCTGTGAATTGTCTGGGGCGATTATTAAATATTTTTGGTGAGCCTTTAGATGGTTTAAGTCCGGTTGTTGCTAGTGAGTCTCGTGCTATTCTAACTAAATCGTCTACTCTTGAAATTACTACAAGCAATCAAACTATTTTAGAAACGGGAATAAAAGCAATTGATTTGCTTTGTCCTGTGATACAA
>JBIODT010000175.1:0-4015 GCA_044445305.1 Legionellales bacterium
CTTTAAACGCGAGTAATAGTCTACTCTATTGCGAGTTTTTAAAGACAGCATGAACGAAAAAATCAATCGCATAAAACCTGAAAACCCATCCATGAAAGGTATAACATCACACACGGTACTCAAACAGTGCGTCATTGCGAGGCCACGAAGCAACCCAGGGGCTGTCACTCCGAACTCTCTGGATTGCTTCGTAGCCTCGCAATGACGAGCCCTATTGATTCATGCTGACTTATGGGTAACTATATGGCCGCGAGACGTAGGCATAGAGCGAACAGTCATGGGGAAGTTAAGATGTTAACTTTGGCTCTAAATAACAGCCAAACCCTCCAACTGAAATTCTGGTACCAAGCTCCGCAATAAAACCAACAACTCCTCGTCTTGATGATCAAGACAAGCTGTATTCAACATACGCATGGTTTGGGTTAACTCATGCCAGTCTAATTCGCGAAATTTAGCCTTAAATAATTTTTCATGTTCCGTTGCAGCCAATTGCTCTGATTCATGAAACAACTCTTCATATAATTTCTCACCAGGTCGCAACCCTGTGTACTCAATAGTAATATCCTTGCCAAGCTCCTTCCCTGCCAATCGAATCATTTGTTCAGCCAAGTAGCGAATTTTAATAGGCTCACCCATGTCTAATACAAAAATTTCGCCACCCTGGCCATTAACCATGGACTGTAAAATTAACTGGCATGCCTCGGGTATGGTCATAAAATACCTTTGCATGTCTGGATGCGTTACAGTCAGTGGGCCACCGAGCTGCAATTGTTTTTGGAATAAGGGTACCACGCTACCTGCTGAACCCAATACATTACCAAATCGCACCGTAATAAATTGCGTTTCAACATTGGTGTTTAAATTCTGGCAATAAATTTCCGCAACACGTTTGGTAGTACCCATAATGTTAGTCGGATTAACTGCCTTATCTGTTGAGATTAAAATGAATTTTTCAGTGCCATAGGCAACGCTTGCTTTTGCTACTGTCTGAGTGCCTAAGACATTATTAAGTACGGCAACCCGCACTTGATTTTGCAGTAAAGGAACATGTTTGTAGGCTGCCGCATGAAATACCAGTTCGGGTCTAAAATCAGCAAAAAATTGATCAACAGCCACAGAATCAGTCACACTAATCAATCCCAACTCAATAGGAATTGCCGGGAACAGTGCTAGCAGTTCTTGTTCAATTTTATACATATTAAATTCAGTATTGTCGATTATGGCCAACTTCATGGGATTCAATGACATGATCTGACGACATAATTCAGAGCCTATCGAGCCGCCGCCACCTGTTACCAATACTCTTTTACCAGAGACATGCTCTGCTATCTTATCCCATTGCAGGCTTACCTCATCCCTTCCCAATAAATCTTCAATGTTTACCGCTCTTAATGCATTCACCTCAACCCGCCCAGTTGCCAAAGCAGCAAGACTGGGTAACGTTTGAAAAGTGACATGACTGCTCTCGCAATAACTGACTATACGTCGCATGGCGGCTGAACGCGCAGAAGGAATGGCAATAAAAATCAAATCCACTGCATGCTGATTAACCAGATCCACTATCTGACGCGTAGTACCTAAAACCCTCACGCCATGAACTTCCAAGCCACGTTTGCTTATATTGTCATCAACAAAGCCTATGGGTCGGTACTTGTTACCGCGTTTTAAATCCCTCACTAGGCCTTCACCAGCCTGACCAGCACCAATAACCAATACTTTTTTAATTTGAACTTGACCCAAGCCTCTGCCACGCTTATCCCAATGCAATCGCATCATAAGTCTTGCACCACAAAGCAAAGTGGCCAACATAATACTGTATAAAGGGAAAATTGATCGAGGCAGGTAATGCAATATAGAAGTTGAATAGAATACCGGGATGACTAAAACCATAGCAGTAACTGTTGCTTTTAAAATACGAACAACATCATTTATTGAAGAATAGCGCCATAAGCCCCTGTACGTTTTGAAATAATAGTAACAACCTATTTGAACGGCTGTTAATAAAACCAGAGCAACAAAGGAATGCGTTGATGTATAAACTCCAGAAAACGGACGCATGTTATAACGCAACCAATAAGCGGCGTACCAAGCCATTGGGATTGCAGCAACATCAAACACAATCACAGGTAGTTTTAAGAAAAACTTCCTCAACAATAAAATTATTTTTCGCATCATTTCATACACACTCTTATCCCTAATGTCAGACAAGATAATAACCGATGTAGTCTTATATCGCATTAAAAATTAGCAAACAATTCATAACGATATGCTGAGTCAGGATTACTTGTCCTAAACTGCGCCATCAATTTGTATTGGTTCTGTTTCTTCAGTAAAGCCTTTAAACAAACATCGCCAGGCGTATAAATTATTGATCCATGCTCTATTAATGCAGTCAAAATAATTACTTTGGGTTTTTCAAGCATGATTTGCTTACAAAATTGTTCGTATCTTTGTTTTCTAGGATATTGAGCCATGATTGCATTATTTAAACAATAAGAGTCAATAAAATGGTCCTCGCTGTAATAGGGGATCATGCCACTGTCGGCTAAAACAATAGAATCACTTTTGACAGTATGGGCGTTTAACCATTGAATTACTTTGCTCCGCAATTGTTCCCCTGCAACAGGGTTCTGACTAAAATGCCTATATTGAGCTAAAGTCATCCATGGGATACAAAGCAAAGCCACATAAACTAAAATAAAATATAAAGACAACCTATAATAACGTTCATCATGGACAACATATTGAATGACCTCACTAATCCCCTTCAATGCCAAGGGCAATAACAGCACGAATGCTGTTAAAAAAAGTCTGTTATCAAAAGCAACTACCGTATCAGCACCGGCCAGAAGGATTAGGTACACAACACCAGGCAGCCATAAAAAACAATGACGTTTGTCTTTAGCCCAAATACAAGCAGGTAGCGCACAAAGTGCAAAAGGCCAAATTAATTTTAGATAATTAATATCTAACTTTAAAAAAAAGTCGTTTGAAATACCTTTACAATAGACTGGATTAGGAAACAAAAGCCCATAATAATGCCAGCGCCAGAAAAAATAGGGTAAAAAAAGAAATACCATTGGTGTTAGAAAAAAAGCCAATCCTTGCACGTATTGTTTGATCGCCCTGCGATCAACATCAAAACACATTAAGATGAAAAAAATAATAATTAATACTGGCGCTTCTGGCCTGGTCATGCCCGCAAAAGCACAGAGTAATCCGGCTAAAAAAAATGAACGGTGATTGGGCCTGCCGCGCGCATTGGGAAAATGCAGATAGCCCATACCCTTGAAGGAATAATAAACTGCAGCACAGATTAATGCTTGATATACCGTTGTTTCTAAGCCACTGACCGCCCAAATAATCTGCCCCTTATAAAGCAACAGCCCTATACAAGGAAGCAAAGATTCACGCCGTTTAAACCAGAATCTTGTAATTAAAAAAACAAACAGACAGGTAACAAAGAGACCAATCAAGCCAGCGACTTTTAAGACAACCACTGGATTTAATTTTAAAACCAGTGCCATATAAGCCAACAATACAAAACTGAAATTTGAATACCCTTCAACAGGCGGTGCCTGAAGATTCCACAACAAACCACCGCCTGTAGCCCAATGCCTGGCATAGCGCAACGGGATATACATGTCATCAATGGTGAAGGGCCAAATTGCTTGGGTCTGTAAAATAAACAGATAAAGTAACAGTAAAATAAATACACCATACTGCACGCCGTCATAAACTGCGTTTTTAGCGCACAGCTTATAATACCAGCTTATCCCTTTCTTCATTAAATCATACCCTTATGTGTTGGCACTCGATCTTACCAGCGTTGTCATAAAGATACTATTCAGACCTTAATAATGTAGTTATTAACCGCAGTTATTTGCACCGTATCGGCTGAGCAGCACGTAAAATTATTGTTAGAAGAGTCGCTATATAATATTGCATTTAATTAGTTATTATGATTAATTAATGTAATAATAATTTATTTCTCTTATAAACATATGACGCTGCC
>JBIODT010000176.1:0-4000 GCA_044445305.1 Legionellales bacterium
CAACTCCACCGCATGGCGAAATGAGATACCGTTAGCTTTCATCACCCAATCGATGGAACTGCCGCCCATTTGACATGCACCCAAACAGTGCCATAGATTTTTATCAGGGGTGATGACCAGCGACGGGGTTTTGTCGTCATGGAATGGACAACTGCCAATTAAATTATCCCCTTGGCGTTTTAGAATGATGCCACGCGCGGTCGCCAAAGCCGCCACCGAGACTTCACGTTTAAGCCGTTCAATCTCATGTTCAGGGATACGTGCCATAAATTCACCTGTGGATAAAAAACATGTCAATACGCAGATACGGTTTATTTAAACATGCATATATGATATGTTGCAACCACTTTATAAATGGTGAGGGAGTAAAGTCGATGTCACTGCTACCTTGGTATTTACTCACAATGAACTTTGGTAAACGCTTGGCAACGCTTCGTAAAGAGCGTTCTTTAACTCAAGTTGCTTTAGCTGAGAAAGTTGGTTGTCATGTCACAATGATTCGACGCTATGAAGTGAATGAGACACAACCTACTTTGGATATTATTCGGAAGCTCGCTATTGCGTTAAGTGTTAGCGCAGATACGCTTGTTTTTGAGCAAAGTGAACGTGAACCTCATGATGATCTACGCCTGCAATTTGAAGCCATTAGTCAATTGCCTGAAGGCGAACAGTCGGTAGTGAAAGAGGTATTGGAAAGCCTGATTATTAAGTATCAGACTCGCCGCTGGGATGTCACGCGAAGTTCACCCCCAGTGCCAAGTACAACTAGCCACTAACTAACAGTTCAAATTTAGATTTCAGAGTACCGACTCGGTACTGGTCAAGCTGCATACCTTAGCGGCTAGGGGTTCTATTTTTTATAATATTAAGAATGATCATGAGTTTTTTACTATGAACCTCTTTGTTAAATGGATGAATGAGAATCGCCCCCTTTGGGCGGGTGGGATCATTGGTGCTGTGCTGGGTATACGTTTGGGGTTTTATTTATTCATCGATCCGAATCATGCTTACACGCTGCACGATATGCTCTATGGCGACCATGCCAACTTTCCCATATTTTCAATCATCGGGTCATGGTTGAAGGGTCTGTTGTGATTATAAAAATATTCTAAATAGCTGTTCGTTCTTCTTTTACTTTAGCACTCTGTATCTGGATTACATTTTCAATCCCTGCAATATCCATCGACGATAAACCCTTATTGATTCGCTTAATCTCTGAGATTTCACCAGCAAGCTTTTTCCATTCCTCAATCGTGGCACTGACGTATTGTGCAGAGCGGAGTGCTATACGCTGACCCAATAATGCTTTCGCCAAGGACAATCGGGCATGGTCTGCCGATGTCCATTTTTGGTTGGATTCGGGGGTGTCTTTCATGGCATTTACTCCTGAAGTCTAGTTCAACGTATCAAACCGATATCTCTCAATTGATACCACTTTTGACGACAAAAGCCTATCCTGCGCTAGTAGATTTTGCTTATTTCCTAAGCATTATTTTATAAGCAAATCATCTCAATCATGGAAGTGATAGCACTTTTGGCAACAAAAGCCTATCCTGCGCTAGCTGTTTTAGAGTGCTTTTCTCAAGATGGGTCAAGTTTTGATGAGGACGAACAAGGGTAATTCAGGGCGCAAACAGGCAAAGTGCGTATCTGTGCGTTAAAATGCAATAACGTGCGTGGGCTAAGAGGTGGTGTGCAATAAAGTGCAAAGATGTGCGTTAACGTGCGGTCACACCAGTTTTCAAACACACTCTGCGGCTAAAACTGAACCACTCTAAACAGGCTACATGACAAGCTAAATATCAGTGAACTGAACCCCAAAATAGCATCACACACCATGCAGCTCTGCTTAAAACGCTATAACTCTTGTGCTGCAATCGTTTGAGGCACGCGGAATGCTTTTTTGAATATGCGCGGGTGGATGGGTATTTTTAGGCTTTAAAGCTAATAAGATTAGTGAATTAGAGTGTGCAGATTGCTCATTGATTTATTTGAATATCCTGATCTTGTTTACTTTTCAATTCGTCCATAAACGCATCTGATTTTGGACGGATTAATGCATTAATCTGGGCGATGACTGACTGCTTTGGCTGGGATTTGTCATCAGCCTGATTAAAGATAATCATTAAGTTATTTTTGATATTCATACAATAATCTCCTCTCAATATCTCTTGGTCATGATTTTATGCGCTAAATAATCTCGGAGATAGAGGGTCGTGTCTCGACATTTTAGCCCTCGAACAGCGGTCAGAATATATTTAAAAGACCACTCTTTTTATTTTACCAAATGGTTTTTTAAATAGGTCGTTAATTGTACAGTTGAATTGAAAGACGGAGCACTTTAAATCATTGTACAATAATATGTTAAGTCGTGTTTTCGGCATTCCGTGCTGCAACAATCATCGTTCCGTGCAGCACCTTACTCGCTATATGCTGCAAGGCTTTGAAGCACTTCAACATAGTTGCGTGGTGTGTGACACTTTTTTGGGGTTTGGGTCTCCCAAATGACGGGGGCTTTTTAGGATGATTGAGGGTTTCTGGTGAAGCTCAGAAGAGGACAGCTTTTATTATAAAAGCTGTGCTTGGGGGATATTATTTTTGTGGATTTGAATGATTTACACTCATAATCCCTGTTGGATTTTTAGAGTATGATTGCTATTGGATAAGTTTTAACTAATGAACACTCAGTGATAGTTTTACTTTTTATAATCACTTAATTCCGTTTACGCTCTAATAGGTATTTTCTAAACTGGTAGACGCAACTGGCAAAAATTATTCCGAATATATTTATTTGAGCTAATTCTCTCCAGTCTTGATCAGAGAAAAAAACTTTAAAAAACCATCTAGGAGAAACAAAAATAACTCCATACAAACATACGGCCAAAAGCCAGGCAACAATAACAGAACCCATTTCTGGCATAAATTTCATTAATATTTTTTCTAAAATAATCATTATTTTACGATGGAAAGTACCGATCAAAATCCAATAAACCATACCCCATACAAAAAAGGCCAATAAATAAATTAACATCAAATCACCTATGTATTTATAAGTTTGGATAGCTCCATGAAATCATTATTTATGCCTCAAGCTTTCGATAGCCTAAGGCATAAAATAGAAGTTTCTATGGATAGTTGCTAGGGACAAAAACACCAGTTGGGAAAGCTGAACCACAGCCGCTAAAGCAGGTTGATCCGTCCAAAGAACCCCAGTTCGGGCTATTCCCTTGCTGGTAAGTACTATAGAGCGCGTTATTGAGCTGGGTAGGTGCACTATTTGCAGCCGCTCCGCTAAAGAAAGATCCGACCTGTGTGGGTACTCGATTAACTGCGTTCATGAAAGGTGAAGTTGTTGCAACTGCTGATACACTTGCACTAACAGTAGCACGTGTCATCGAAGTGGCATCTCTAAGTGTTGCGGCAGTTGCCGATCCAATGGCAGTTGCTGTAATTGGTTGTATGCTTGCAGCGGCAACTCTTCCTGCTCCTGCACCTGCAATTGCTCCTACGCCTGCACTGTAAAAACCACCAGACCAAGTAAGTTCGTCTTGTGGAGTACCTACCAAATATTGGGCACCACCAGCCGCAGCTCCCATAATTGCAGCTCCAGCATAACCCAAGCCAGTCAATGGAGCGACAAAGCCTGCTGCCCCTCCAATTGCGCCTGCGGCAAATGAACCTCGCCAATCAACTTTACCAGTTGTGTAATACGATGCTAAAGCCGTTGAACCAAAACCCAAGGCACCACCTATAGCTCCCGTTGCTATACACATCGGACATAAGCCACTTGGATCGGTCAAATTTACAGGGTCATTATCAGCGTAACTATAGGGGTTAAGTCCCCCTTCCAACCCAATCAGATCAGGTTCCATGTAGCGACCCAACTCAGGATTGTAGTAGCGATTATGGTTGTAGTATAGGCCACTTTGCTCATCATAGTACTGACCCGGGAAGCGCAGGTTGATTTGTGCTCCTGCTTCCACAGGTGCTTTCACTCCAA
>JBIODT010000177.1:0-3999 GCA_044445305.1 Legionellales bacterium
CTGTGATACACAATAAGGAATGGCTTACTTATGCAGCGCTGAATAAAAAAGCCAATCAACTGGCGCATTATTTACTGGCTAAAGGGGTGATGCCTGATACACCTATTGCCTTGTGTATGAACCGTTCTTTGGACCTACTGGTTGCAATACTTGCCATTTTAAAGGCAGGTGGTGCTTATTTGCCAATAGATCCAGCTCAGCCGCAACAGCGCTTGTTGCATATCTTAAAAGACAGTCAAGCCCCCATTGTAATAACCAATTCAAGCATCAAAAATACGTTTGCTTCTTATGCCGGTGTATTAATCCTCATTGACCATGAGGCAGAATTTATTAACAAGCAAGAACCCTCTAATCTCAATTTAATGATTGCTGAGGAGCAATTGGCATATATTATGTACACGTCGGGCTCTAGTGGGGTGCCGAAGGGGGTTTTAATTGAACACAAAAGTGTGGTTAATTATTGTTCTTGGTTTGGTGATTACAGTGGGTTAAAAGCAACAGAACGCATTGATTTCTCCTCAAATCACATTTTTGACTTGGCAGTGACGACGTCATTGGCGTCGCTGGTACTGGGTTTATCCATTGTGATTGCTGATGATGACACAAAAAAAAATCCACGATTGTACCTGGAATATCTGCATGATTCTAAAGTAAATTTAATTAAAATAACACCGAGTTATTTTAAGGTACTTGCTCAAGAGGCAAAAAGCAACGCAATCGCCTTGCCTCACTTAAAGGTCATTATATTGGGTGGTGAAAATTTAATCACTGCAGATTGCGCGTTATGGCTTTCTTTGTATCCAGAACAAATACTTTTCAACGAATATGGACCAACAGAAGCCACTGTAGGTGTTTCTATCTACCCTGTTTCATCAGGCAATTGTGCTGGTTTGGGTACAACTGTCCCTATTGGTAGAGAGGGACCGGGTATTCAATGTGTTATTTTGGACGAAAATCAAAATCTTGTGTCAGATGAAAAATCGGGTGAGTTATATATAGGTGGCATTTGTCTTGCCCGAGGGTATTTAAATCAAAAGATGCTAACAGAGCAACAATTTATTCTTAATCCTTTTAGCACAGAGACTAAAGAGCGCCTTTATAAAACAGGTGATTTGTGTTGTAAACATGCTGATGGGATCATGGAGTATCTTGGGCGAGTGGATGAGCAATTAAAAATACGTGGCTATCGGATTGATCCTGGCGAGATTGAAAGTATTTTAGCGACTTATAGTGTCATAAAGGTTGTGGTTGTGGTTGCCCAAAAAGATTCTTTTAATGAAAACCAATTGGTAGCTTATTTCATACCAAAAGACCCAGACAGAATAGTAACTTTTCATGAGCTGAGATCTTTTTTACTAAATCATCTGCCAGAATATATGATTCCAAGTGCTTTTGTACCCATTAAGAGCATTCCTCTGACTGCAAATGGAAAATTAAATAAGTCTGAGCTGCTATTGCCTCAATTTGTTGGCAGTAGAAAATATCAAAAACCATCAGGCGCTGTAGAAACAGGTTTGGCTGAAATTTGGTCAAAAGAGCTGGGAGTACCATCAATAGGAGTCAATGATGATTTTTTTGAATTGGGAGGACACTCCTTAACTGCTGCGCGAATTATTTCTCATATTAATAATGAACTTGGAAATGAAATCTCGCTTAGTGATTTTTATCGAGCAGCAACCATTGCAAAATTAGCTGTTTTAATAAGGCATGCTAAAAAAGTAACCAGGACGAATCACTTAAGACTACGCCAACCGCTGAAACAGGCCGAGGACATCCACTTGAGTGATTTTCAATTTATGTTATGGATGTCCCATGTCTTTGCACCCAATTTAAAAAAGCTCAATCTTATTATAAGGAAGCGGCTGCAAGGTCAGTTAAATAGGATTGCTATAGAGTTTGCTTTACAAGCAGTTTTAAAAAAACATGAAGTGCTACATTATCATCTTTCAAAATTCTGTCCTAGACAAAAGGTGGTTTTAAAAAATCATGAGGTATTGTCTGAAATACAGCTTGTAACCTATTCTGAACAAGAGGCAACAACGGCACTTGAGATTTCCATGAATCAACTTATGGACTTTCATCCTTGGCCTATAGATTCTGCTTTGCTTCAGGTTCGATTGTTTCACCTGAAAAATGATGTGTCCGAGTTGCAACTTTGTATGCCTCACTGCGTCACAGACAATGTTTCCCCGGAAATTTTATTGGCAGATTTGTCAAATTTCTACCTTCTTTATACTGAGAAACTCAAGATCGAGACGATAGAAGAAGACGGGCTATTTAAGGACTATATTTTTAGTGAACAAGCTCATTTTAAAAAAAATCTGGCTCGAGATCATCGATTTTGGCAGTGTTATTTAAAAGACAGCACTTTTTTTACTTTCCCCTCAGAGCATGTAGTGCAAAATATGCGGCTCCAGAATTTGAATTATTCCACTTACACCAGCATCTCTGAATTGACATTAGATACTTTGAAACAATTTTGTGCCAGTCATCATTTAAGTGTTAATGATGGCTTATGTGCGGGTTTGGCTTTAGCCTTAATGAATTGTGACGCATTGAATCAAGTTAATTCTCATTCTATGGTTATCAATAGGGTAAAATCCAAGCGGGATAACCTATTGTATGATAATACCATCGGTTGCTTTATTGGGATTCAACCTGTTAAAGTTATTGTAAGTAAGGGTGATACTTTAGCCACGCTTGCTGCACAAATACATCAAACAACAATAGACGCAGAGCCGCATCAAAATTGCCCAAGCTTAATCAAGCTTACAGCGATAGGCTCATCTCAACAAAAACGCAGTATGATTTTTCCGGTGGTTTTTCAGTTTTTTCTTTCATTATATTTGCGAATTTTTAAGTTTCCAGCACTGTATCGCAAAATAATTCAACTCTGTGGTCTTGGATTATTGGCACTGAAACAAAAAAATAAATTTCTTATTAATGTTAATGTACACGAGAATTTTATATGGGATACTGTGAAGCAAGCAGATCGCTTGTTTAATATGAACTTAATGAATATTAAAACAGGTCACTATGATATTTTGGACGTGGACTCGGTTTTTGATGTTTGTTTTCTGCGCGATGATAACCAAAGCACAGCTTATATAGTGATTTCAGCCAATTTACACCCTAAGTTCCGTACATTAATTGCAAATGAATTCATTCGCATCATGAGATCTGCTACCACTTAAAACATCATGTGGTGGTTCTGATTCTATACCGCGCGCAGTATATTTGTAAGGCCAAGCATATTTTGATAGAGTTAATTAATGTAATAATGCGCTTCCCAACTTGCTTAAGCTATCTATACTGCGCCTTGGTCCGACCTACGAAGCGCATGTATTAAATCACCGATAAAATTTGATATAAGGATTAAAAAATGATTAAAAAAGCAGCTGCCTTCTTTCTGTACTCTGTGAGTATTACTTCTATTGCATGTTCTGCTGCACTTCCTACCAATGATGCTAATTTTTGTTCTTCATTTCAATCGGTCGCGCCTTGTTATTGTACCTCTTCTGGTTTACCAACCAGCATGTGTCAAAATATGAATGTACTTTATAGTCGCATGATAGGTTTGTTTGGTTCTTTGCAAAAGGCTTGTGAATATCAACGTTACACCAGTGTTCAAGATTGCGTTGATAATTGGAACTGTTATCGCCTTGGTGGTATTAATTCTCATGGACAGAATTGCAGTGCAACTCAAAAGGCCTGTGTATAGGCTTTGTTGTTTTCCTAAATTCCAAGTATAAAGAAGGGTAGATTAAATTGATCAAAAAAAACTTAAAGTCATACTGTGCAACGTTTGTGGCCGCGCGCAGTATAATTCCAATGGTGGTCTATTCGTTTTTTTGCCCAGGTTCTTCTCACGCGGATACCATGCAGGCCTTCCAGCATCCATTTTATGTTGGCGCAATTGCCGGCGCTGGTTCAACTACCTGGGAGGGCTTAGTGCCTAGCCATGAGAATCAAAATATGGCTATAAATATCTCCACACCC
>JBIODT010000178.1:0-3998 GCA_044445305.1 Legionellales bacterium
ACAGTATATTGAACGTGTAAAACCTGAATTTTTACCCAATCTCAAATTATACAACAGCAGTATTCCATTATTTAATTTTTATCAAGTTGAAAGCCAAATAGAAACTGCTTATCAACGCCAAGTCATGTTGCCATCTGGTGGTGCTTTGGTAATAGACAGGACCGAGGCTTTAGTATCAATTGACATTAACTCAGCTAAAGCAACTGGTGGCTCAGACATTGAAGCAACTGCGTTAAATACCAACCTTGAGGCGGCAGATGAGATTGCGCGTCAATTACGGTTGCGTGATTTGGGTGGCTTGGTTGTAATCGATTTTATCGATATGAGCTCAAGTAAAAACCAACGTGATGTAGAAAACCGTTTAAAAGAAGCATTGCAAGCAGATCGAGCACGTATTCAAGTGGGTAGGATTTCTCGTTTTGGTCTGTTAGAAATGTCGCGTCAACGCTTAAGACTTTCTTTAGGTGAAACAGCACAAGAAATTTGTCCTCGCTGTGAAGGTCGCGGTACAGTTCGTAACATACAATCACATGGTTTATCCATTACTCGTCTTATAGAGGAAGAAGCGTTAAAGGAGAAGACCGCTGAAATTCAGGTTCAGCTTCCTGCTGAAATGGCGACCTTCATCATGAATGAAAAGCGTGATTTCATTAAAGACATTGAAAAAAGACACGGTGTCAGTGTTGTGATTGTTGCAAATCCGTACATGCATTCACCACAATATTCTCTTGTTCGTTTGAAAGAAGACAACGTGGGTAAAATTAAAAAACCCAGTTACAGCTTAATTCAGCCACCAGAATTAAATGTAGTCAGTGGCAGTGAGCAAGCAGCTATTTTGCGTGATGAACCTGCTGTTAAGCCTTTTTCAGAACAAAAAATGCTCAAGCAACCACGAAGCGGTCTTGTTAAGCGCATCTGGAGCAGTTTATTTGGATGTACAGACGAATCCAGTTTAACGAAACCAGAGCAGGTTAAAACAAGCCAAGGATCCCTGCAAAACCAAACCAAACCAGCATCTAGAGGGGCGCCTGGTGAACGACGGCCACAAAACAACCCCAACCGCAGACGTCGCCCAAGTGGCAACCAACAGCGCACCAGTTCGGGTCCAGTAAGTACCGCTGGGAATCCTAATGCCAGCCCTAATCCTAATCCTAACCAACAGCGCAGACGCGCGAATCCCAACCAGCAAGGTCAAGCAGGACAACAGGGTAATCGAGCCCAGGCAACGAAAATTGACGGTAATAAAAAAAGAGAGCCGGTTGTGGTTAAAGATCAAGGGGTTTGAGGCTGTCAGATGATGCTACTTTGTTCAAATAAATAAGGAACGTGACCGGAATAACTTCCTGTTATAGCATTAAGACGATACTCATCTTTGCGCTATAATAGGAAGTTATTCCGGTCACGTTCCTTATTTATTTGAACAAAGCGGCTGCATGCAGCCTGGTTAGCGATGGTTACACTGCAAGCGTACTAATTTCAGATGCAGTTGCAAGGTTGTGTACAGGGGTACCATAGATACGCTGCTCAGGTACAGGACTAAAAAACTTTAATGTTTTACCAATAAAACGCCCTATATCAGTATCTGCAGTTGTAAATCGATTGAGCGAGCAACTCTCTTCGCCAACAGCCTGTAGTACTATGTTAAGATAAGTATGACAATCAAACGATCCGGGTCTGTATTTCGCAATAAGAAAACCGGCGTTCTTACCTTCTACTGTATATTGTTTTTGTAAAAGACGGTGGAAAGCCAGTATCTTAATTAAGGTTGCGCCCTTAGCACTTCTAGTCTCTATTTGTGAATAGTCCTTTATTTCATCTTCAGTACTGGGTGAGGCCCACTCTATTAAATTCTTTTTTCCCTTGATTTCAATGGTAAGCAGACTGTGGTGTCCTATAGTGCCTTTATGTTTGTTACTTAAAAAAGCAGCTTTTACACCTAGCAGGTTGTATTGCTGATCTGTTTGGCAAAACGCATCAAAAAGCGCTTGATCACCACCGAATGAATCATGCAGAAGTTCTTTTTTTACCATATCGACATGGTCTTCTTTTACTGAAGCAGATAAGGATTGAAACGTGTCGGTAAGGGTTTTGATAGCATGTTGTATTGCTCGAGTTTCACTGCTTTCAAACATTTTATAGGGCATATTATTGCCAATAATACCACCAATCAGCAAGCCGGTTAAACCACCAGAGAGAGCCCCAGTGGGAATTCTGACTTTACTACAATCATCAAATAGACCTACAGCAAAACCTGCAATGCCGCCTAGAATAGAAGTTATTATGGCGCAAATGATGCCTCCAAGTGCTAATACGAACTCTTTAGCATGATAAAAAATACCAGTCATGCCACAGGCTTTAACCAGCTCCTTATAATTGCAGGCAATGTCTTCCATTACCTTTTTGATAGCATATTCATCTAACACAACAGCAGTACGTATTTGGTTTAATTGATTGATCGACTGAATCAGGGCAATTAACTGATCGGCAATGGATTTTAGCTCACTGGGATCTCGTTGAGATGCCTGTAGCTCTTTAAAAAGTTGCAGCAAATAATACCGCCCCTCATAAGCACTGCAACCATTAATTAAATGACGGAGCTGTTCTGATTGCTCAATTTGTATTCCCATAACAAACCCTTGCTGTGTAATATTTAGGCTTGTATTATATGGGATTAACCTTAAATGAATATTAAGAAAGCAATTGCCATTAAGGTATACAGTCCCAAATCATGCTTAATGACGCAATCAGGCCAATTGCCCAAATGCTTGACCGCAAGGTTGCCCAATTTAGTAAATAAAAAGCATGATAGAAGCATCTGGATATTAAATAGACAACAGCAAGGGCTTGTATGCTGTTCGTTGTGTGTTGGGTGGCTAAAGCGGTAAGGCATGCTGCTGCGAAAATAATTAATGATTCAAAACTGTTTTGATGTGCTGCAACGGCGCGTGCCCCCAATCCTGTGAGTACCCTTTCTTGTGCTCTTGGCTCATTGTTGTTATAGCCTCCAGGTTGGTCTTTCATAGCCATTACTACTGGAATTTTTGACAAATAGGGAAAAAGACAGGCAATAAAGAGACAGATGGTTAAAGTGAACATGATTATCCTTAAAAATAGAATGGGAAGGGATGATTTGTTTTAGAAGAGAGAATATTCCTCAAGAATAAAGATACCGTCTCGAAAAGATGAGGTCAAGACAGTTTTTGGTGCGATTACACGCTGCGTTTAATTTTTATCGTTTTGAAACCGATGATGTCACTGCAAAATTACTAGCTGATGGTGTGAGAGGCGATGATTTAGTACCCTTAATTCATCTGCGTGAATTTGCAGTTGAACAAGGATTTCAAGAAGGCGATGACTCAGCAGAACATGTTTTCTCGGTTGATTTGATCTTGACGCGCGAATTAATTGAAAGTTTGAGACGGTCATAGGTTGTCATTTAAAGTACGACTTTCGTGATTGGCGTAGCCTTTTGATGCAGCGTACTAGTACGGGGTGAAAAGGTTGGAAAATGTCGGTCTCATGGTTCTAGCAATATTCCTGACGGAGTCCCTTCGCCCGCTGGCGGAAGAAGGTGCCCGACAGGGCGGATGCTTCCAATTAGCCTTAAGTTTTAGTTGACCTCAACCTCAATTTTGATTTTGATTTTGTGCATAGTTTGAATCCGTTCGTGGTGAGGAGGCGCACTCGCCGATCCAGTAAGTAACAGTGAACTTCGCTGCGCCGTCTCGAACCATTCACGACGTAGATCAACCACGCACAGCCCTAAAATAAGACAATACGAATCCAAAATAGTTTAAGACTCCGTTGATTTAGTACGTCGTGAATGGTTCGAGACGGCGCAGCGAAGTTCACTGTTACTTACTGGAT
Source organism: Legionellales bacterium (assembly GCA_044445305.1). Lineage (GTDB taxonomy): Bacteria > Pseudomonadota > Gammaproteobacteria > Legionellales > Legionellaceae > Legionella. The sequence continues at coordinate 3,868 of JBIODT010000178.1, forward strand.
CGGCGAGTGCGCCTCCTCACCACGAACGGATTCAAACTATGCACAAAGTAAAAACCACGAACAGGTTCAAACTATGTACAAAATCAAAGTTGACGCTGACGTCAACTAAAACTTAAGGCTAATTGGAAGGG
>JBIODT010000179.1:0-3992 GCA_044445305.1 Legionellales bacterium
ATCCTATACATTGCCACTTCCGAAGATGGTTTTATAGCCGATAAAAACGGGGACGTTGATTGGTTACCACATCCAAAAGACGATCATGATTGGGAAGTTGTTAGTTATACCTTCCATGGATGGGTTTTCAGGTTTTATGCGATTGATATAATTGTGATGGCAAGCCGTAGCTTTAAGCAAATTATAGGCTTTGGCAATTGGAGAATCAGTTATGACACTAAGCTTTGAAAAAATAAGCCTGCAGCACGTTGATATTATTTTTGGTTGGCTTGCAGAGCCTTTTGTTCAGGAATTTTGGGATAATACGCAGGGTCATAAAGACGATATTTTAAATTTTGTTAATGACAGAAAAGAGCCTTCGAATTATTGTGATGGCAAGTATGTTTATTGGATAGCAAGCTGTGATGGTCATCCATTCGCAATGCTAATGACGATCCAGGAAACAGCGGCAGATCATATTGATGACATTAAATTAAACCACCTTTCAAAGACAGGTCGTACTTACGGTATCGATTACATGATCGGGAATAAAAATTATTTTGGCAAAGGCTACGGCGCCAAAACATTATCAGAATTTCTTGATTTTTTCAGAACAGACTTCGACGAATCAGCGGATACATTCATAATCGACCCTGCTAGCGATAATCCTAGGGCAAAAAATGTCTACATGAAGGCAGGCTTTGAGCATGTTGCTGATTTTGTCATGTCTGGCGATGTTTCTGGCACTGGTAAACCACATCATTTATTGGTTAGACGTTTTCTGCCTGTAAATAATCATCCATGCCTGAAGTCATAAAAATCATCGAAGGTACGTTATGATTAGAGTCGATCTTCTGAAAAACCATTCACAATCTATACCAACGCTTGCAAATATTTGGCGTGAGGTTTTGGGTAAAATTTGGATGCCAGAGATTGGAATTGAAGAAATTGAATCTTTGTATTATGAAGAGCTGAAGCATGAGATGCCTCTTACTTATATTGCACTAGACGATGAAGCTCCTGTAGGTTCTTGCACATTGGAATTAAATGGCAGCATTAGACCAGATATAGGACCTTGGATTGGTGATTTGGTAGTTGATTCCAAATATCAACAACAAGGGATCGGCAAAATGTTGGTTAATGTTATTATTGAGAAAGCAACAGAGTTTGGTTTTAAAAAACTTTACTTGTTTGCTTTTGATCCTACCATAGTAGCGTATTATCAACGCCTTGGGTGGAAAAAAATTGGTATGGATGAATTTAAATCTCATTCTGTAACGGTAATGGAGGTAGTATTATGACCAACACGTATCAACCATCCAACATCACTCCTGAGCTTGCGCGTAAGCTCATAGCTGAGCAATTTCCAGAATATGCTCATTTACCCATTACATCTGTTGAAAAACAAGGGCACGATAATCGTACCTATCGTTTAGGATCCGACATGTTAATCCGCATGCCAACTGCGGAATCTTATGCTTTGAAAGTACCTAAAGAACAAGCCTTATTGCCGAAGATAATGCGCCATTTAAGTGTCAGTATTCCTGTTCCAATCAAAATGGGTGCTGCCTCACAAGCTTATCCATACCCATTTTCCATTTACAAATGGCTGGAAGGAGTGAGTATTAACCTTCTCGTATTAGATAATGGTTGTCTAGAAAAGCTTGCATCTGATTTAGCAAGGTTTTTAAAAGAGCTGCAAAGCATCGACAATGTCGAAGGACCCGCTCCAGGGCAACATAATTGGTGGCGTGGCGATCATATCAGTGTTTACGATAAAGGTGCTCGAGAACAAATTTCAGAGCTATCAACTGTTATCGATGAAAGTAAAGCGATAAAACTATGGGAGCGAGCCTGTGAGACAAAATGGAATCAACCCCCTGTATGGATTCACGGCGATTTTGCTATCGGTAATATGCTGCTTAAAGACAGCAGACTGTCCGCTATTATCGATTTTGGTGGGATGGCTTTAGGTGATCCTGCCTGCGATCTGGTGATCGCATGGACTTTCCTTAATGAAAAAGCACGTGACATTTTTTTCCAAAAGATGGCGCTAGATGAAGACACATGGCTTCGTGCAAAAGCCTGGGCCTTATGGAAGGCAACTTTTGAATTGTGCCAGGTAGCAGATAAAAACAGTCCTAACGCAGTAATACAAAAAAGAATTATTGAGGATGTAATTTATGGATAAGGATTCAAATATTAAAATCCTCGACACTTATCTTGGTCTTTGTACTGAAGTATATGAGTTAAGTAAACCAATCGCCCCAAGCGATGCGTATGCATTTTATAGAGAATATGCAAGGGCAGCGAACGGTCTTATTTTAGAGCCAATGTGTGGTACAGGCCGTTTTTTACTGCCCTTACTTGAAGAAGGATTCAATGTACATGGTTTTGATGCCAGCGAACATATGCTTAAAGCCTTATATGCTAAAGCCAAAGCTAAAAATATAAATGCGACGGTATGGCAAGGTTTTGTTGAAGATTTAAAAAGGCCAGAACAATATAATTTGATTTTTATTCCCAGCGGTTCTTTTAGTTTAATTATCGAGCTAGACGCAGTAAAAGCAGCGCTTAAAGTATTTTATGATCACTTAACTAATGATGGTATTTTGCTATTTGAAGGCGATACGTTTAAAGCCGTGCCAGCACTTAACGTATGGCGGGGAGCTGCCTGGCATAAACCTGACGGTCAGATGCTCATGCTAAGCCAATTAGCAACCATGGAGGATAGCGTTTGCCATTCTATCGGCAAGTACGAGCTTGTCTACAACAACAGTATTATTCATACAGAGATTGAAGAACTGAAAGTAAGAATTTACGATCCTTGTGAATTGACAGAACTACTTAAAAGTTGTGGATTTAAAGTTCGCATAATAAAGGCTTTTGAAGCTGAAGCTGCGCCAGATGAAAATGATGAGGCTGTTGTTTATGAATGCAGAAAATAATAGTTATGGCTTACCAAACGATAGCACAACATGCTCCTTTGTTCTGCGCATAGAAATTTATTAAAACAAACGAATAGTTACATGTAACGGCTGGCAAATCAGGGCCAGCTCAATTTTTCAGCCTCACAAAAAGAAAACCCGATCGTGCATTTTTCAATGTAGAGGAACGGGCCGTGTTATGAATAGTATAAACATCAATATTACATGCAGTAATATTGATTTCATTTTAAACATGTTTTGGTTTTATCTTGCAATAATTAATCAACTCCATAGAATAAGAAGAGGGGTTACTTTCCGGTTAACCGCTAACCACCTGGAGCGCTTGGTTTATTGATAGATTCATGTAATTTATCTAGCAGCTGCTCAGATTTAGTTTTTACCGAAAAGAATCCCGCTGCATATAAGGGGAGCGAAACAGGGAACGTAATGATGGCGAGTAGAAATGCCCCGAGCACACTTTACCCCATTCTCGATATTTTTCTAAAACAGGTTTGGCTGTTTCAATGGCACTCTTACACGTGTTTTTAAATAAAAGTATTTTTATATCGGTAACAGCATCACTTTGAAAAAGAGCGACCTTTGCTTTGCCACATTCTATTAATAACGTTTTCGCTGCCGCAGCTGCATCAATATAGCTTGAATTGCTGAGCGATTTCTCTTTCATGCATTGGTAATGTTTATAGATATGTTCGATATGCTCATCAAAATGCATGTTGGCTAAAATGGCTGTTATATCAGTGGCACTTGCATTGGATGCTGTTAATGAACTCAATATTAGCCTATTGAAGAACTCAGGCCTTTCTACAGCAACATAAGCATAAACATCATCATAAGGACCACCAGGCACATTAAGCAGACATTCCGCTTGCTCATCCGCTGACAATGTTGCCATGTGCATTAGGATAGGCTCAACCAACTCAGGATGGCTTGTTATTGCGATGTCGAGCGCGTTCTGATCTTTACTATTTCTGGCGTTAATACTCGCATTCTTTTTGAGTAGTAACCCAACTACAGCGCCTTTTCCATGCAGAACTGCAAAATTCAGTGTCGTATTATTTCCAGCCC
>JBIODT010000180.1:0-3934 GCA_044445305.1 Legionellales bacterium
AAGGCTACGCGCTAATAGAGATCGTCATTGCGAGGCCACGAAGCAATCCAGACGTTCAGCGTTCTGTACTCTGTATTGCTGCGCTGCGTTCTCAATGATGACATCGTTATTTATCACACCAAGTCTATGGCTGAAAAGCGGAATTTGATCGCATTTCCTCGGATTGATCTGGTTTTCTGGGAGTATTTTTAAATGGCCATAAATGCATTGAGCCTGAATGTAATTTTGATCCCTGATCTGGTATTTGATTTTCTTTGTTAACAAGCTGATTTAAATGGGCATTTAATTCTTTTTCAATCATTTTAAGCTTACTGTTTGCCTCAATATTTAATTGTGCCTTGTTTCTGAAACCTACGAAAATACCATAATGATCAGGGACAGAATTAATGGGATGAATACAAACATTATGCCATGATCCAAATTTAGAAACGGCATACGATATGCCATTTATTGACCCAATAGACAAAGCAATGTGCGTCCAGCCCATATGATTCATATAAAAAATAGGATCCCCTGTTTTTATAGAGACTTCTGATATTTCCACCGCTCCATATTGTTTTAAGTATTGTTTTGATCGCTGATCAAAAGAGAGATGAATATTAGAAAAATAATTATCTTGTCTATCATACAGCACATCAAAAGCAAAACTCATGCAATGGTAGTTCGGTAAATCGGTTCTTTGAAATGCATCACTGGCTTGGAAAATACCAATTTTCTTTAATTCAAGAGTACACCAATCCTGAATATTCGACTCGCTTTTAACAGCAGCTTGAAATGAGTTTTCAATATTGGAATACCATTTCATGTCTAAAACTTTCTTAGAATAATGGAGGATTAATATCGATACAAGTTCCTCTTTAGTATAAAGACCGCGTGCTTTATTTTGTTCAAAAAATGCTGTTAAATTCATTAGTGCTGTAATTTTGTCACGCATAATATGTTTTATTTAACCATGGTGTTGGCGCGTAGCCTTGATGCAGCGCAGCGTAATCAAGGTTTCTACTTGCCATTTTAATTGTTAAAACCTTGATTACGCTGTGCTGCATCAAGGCTACGTGTTACGCCGTTAACCCATTACCTTTATTCAAGCCTGATTTCCTGATCGTAAAGATGAATTTTCTCATTCATTGAGTCCAATTCATAGCACATGTGTTTTTGTCCAGTATGAAGGTGCTTGACATAAATTTAAGGCTCATAAAATGAGCCTTAAATTTAAAAGCATTTGGATTACTTATTCATCAGTTAAACGAAAATATTTAGTTCCAAAATACCTTTGAAGTTTCTTTCTGATTGTTCCACGACTAATACCCAGCATTTTAGCAGCTTGAAGTTGATTTCCGCGGCGTTTTTCCATTACAGCTTGTAATAATGGTGGCTCTACTTCCGATAAGATCATGTCATAAAGATCATCAATGGATTTGGTTTTGTTTTCTGCAAGAAAGCGAGTTACCAAACTGTATACTAAATCTTGTAAGTTTGGGTCTTGTTTGATGGTGGTAGTTGTTTCTTGTGCTTCAATGACATTCATCTTAACGTCCTTATTAGTAATTAAATCATACTGTTCAATTGCTTGCATTTGTATTGAAATGCAAAATTAATTGTACATGAAGGGTAATTGATAATCTAGATTTTTAAGTTAAAATGATGCAGTTATTTCAGGCATTTCACTGCGTACCAGCTCCACAAGGGAGCAGTCAGATTCATTGGAAGACAATGACTCTTTTAATACTGATAATTGTCTTATCATTTTTTGCGGTTGGCTGCTGTCATTATTGAAATTAGTAATATAGCGGTATAACTCAACTGCATTACAGTCATACTGTAAAAATTCTGGAATCATCATTCTATTGGTTAAAAGATTACACATGCCTAAATATTTTACTCGAATCAGCTTCATTGCTGCGTGGTATGTAAGAAACGAAGATTTATAAATAATACACATCGGCTTTTTCATAAGCGCACACTCAAGTGATGCAGTACCTGATGCAACGATTACAAAATCAGCAGCTGCAATACAATCCAAGGCCTTACCTTGAATAAAAGTGATGGGTAAGGTTGATTTAGAGTCGTATGATGTGATTTTTTGGGGATTGATAGTTCCTGCTATAGGAATTACAAATTGCAAATCGGGGTTGTCCGCATACAATAATTTCATGGTATCAATGAGCACGGGCATGTGCTGTTCAATTTCATGGCGACGGCTTCCTGGAAGAATGGCTATCACTTTGTTTTTAAGCGGCAGCTGTAGCTCGGCTCTTTTTTCAGCCATATTAACCTGTGCAGGAATCGTATCAACCAGTGGGTGACCTACAAAACTAACGGGCATGCCTGCTTTTTCGTAGATGGGTTTTTCGAAGGGTAAAATGACCGCCATTCTATCAACACATTGCTTAATCAGGTGAATACGGCCTGGTTTCCATGCCCAAATTTGCGGGCTGATATAGTAGATGATTTTGAGACCAAGTTCTTTTTTAGCATATTTAGCCAATCTTAAGTTAAAACCGGGGTAGTCTATTAAAATCAGTAAATCAGGTCTTTGTTCGCGTAAATTTTTTTTTATAGCTACGAGTGCATTTCGGATAATTCGCAAATAGCCAATGACTTCAGTGAAACCGGTTACGCCATACCGCGCCAGGTCCGAAGTTAACTCAGCACCTGCTGCTAGCATGTGTTTGCCACCAATGCCACCAATCTCGATCTCAGGATAGACCGCTTTTAGTTGTTTTATCAGTACTGCGGCATGCATGTCGCCGGATTCTTCACCGGCAATAATAACGACGCGGCGTTTAGCTGTAGACATTGTGGTTCATTAAATTGTTGTTAATCAGTGAGGTAATGCGCTCAGCAGTTTCAAGTGCATCACGCCCCTCGGCACCAGTTACAAGCGGGGTGCTGTCATTTTCTATACAGCTCAAAAAGGCTTTTATTTCTTCTAACAGTGCATCGCCTTTTTCAAATTCTTTTTGTTCTTGGGTTATATCAGGGATGCCAGGGAACATTTCTCCATGGCCTTTTTTAAATACAGCAAATTGTTTGTTTTGGTAATCAATGGATATGTAGGAGTTTTTTTGAAAGATACGTGATCTGCGCTCAGTCTTATAACTGATACGACTGGCGGTTACATTGGCAACACAATGGTTGGCAAAAGTAATTCGCGCATTGGCTATATCTATTGCTTGTGTCAATACAGGACTGCCTTGGGCAGCAATGGCTACTATAGGGCTTTTCACCATGTTTTGAATCATATCAATGTCATGAATCATCAAGTCTAGGATAACGTTCACATCTGTGCCACGGGGATTAAATGGTGCCAAACGTTCGGACTCTATAAACAGTGGCGTATCCAAATAAGGTTCTACAGCAAGTTGGGCTGCGTTAAAGCGCTCTAAATGACCCACTTGTAATTTAACCTGGTGCTCTTGAGCCAATTGAATCAATTGATCAGCTTGCAGTACCGTTTCGGTGATGGGTTTTTCTACCAAGACATGTATGCCTTGTTTAAGAAAAAGTTGTGCAATTTCAAAATGTTTGTTTGTAGTAGCAGCAATACTGACTGCATCTACTTTGCCAAACAGGTCCTGATAATCAGTATAAGCAGGCACACCAAGTTCAAGTGCTACTGCCTGAGCCAATACAGAATTAACATCACAAACACCCACTAAGTCCGCATTTGGAATCAGTTGGTATTTTTGTGCATGAAATCGACCTAAATAGCCGACACCAATTACCGCGCATCGAATTTTATTCATGGACCATCATTTGATAATTATTTGTACTTATGCGCATTTCTTGGGTGATAAATCAAATTTAACTGGAACATCTGCTAATTTAATTGGTGTTCTTTCAAATCCAACTCAATCCCGGGTTGTACGAAAGAAAGAATATGTTCTTTTATTTCAGCGGGTAAAAGCTCACTTAGTTGAGATTTAGACCT
>JBIODT010000181.1:0-3932 GCA_044445305.1 Legionellales bacterium
GTATTTATGGCTGCGCATAATGGGTATGACAAAGCGCTGACAGTACTTGCAACTAATGGTGCGAATCTAAATACAACCTACAACGGAGCAACCCCAGCATTTATTGCTGCGCAAAATGGACATGACAAAGCGCTGACAGTACTTGCAACTAATAATGCAGATCTGAATACAACGAACAATGGAATGACCCCAGCATTTATGGCTGCGAAAAATGGACATGACAAAGCGCTGACAGTACTTGCAACTAATGATGCAGATCTGAATACAACCAGCAATGGAATAACCCCAGCGTTTATTGCTGCAGAAAATGGACATGACAACGCTCTGACAGTACTTGTAAAAAAGGGCGCAGACATTCATAAAGCCTATCATTCTGATGCAGTTGCATTAAAGAAATTTGCGCAAGAAAAAGATATAGCAATACGTAGACGGATGGGGGACTTTATTCAATCACAATTAAGTTGTGGTGTAAGTAAGTCACGTATTGCACTCACGCCAAAGCAAATTGCCACTATCATGGGGCATGATGCTATACTTTATATATTAGAGTTACGCGACTCCTTAGATCAATCGAGATCAACTGGGAAACGCATCAGACGAACCGAACCGAGCCAAATCGATCGCATTAATAGGCCCTAGTCCAGAACAAAATAAGGATCGTGTCCAGAATAACTTCCTGTTTTAGCAGGGTATTTAATTGGCTCAAACCCGCTGACAAATTGTCAAATTTATGCCATACTGCGCGCGGCATAACAGCGTGTAGCCTTGATGCAGCGCAGCGTAATCAAGGTTTTAACAATTTACATGAAAAATGGAAACCTTGATTACGCTGCACTGCATCAAGGCTACGTGCTGTCGTACTGCGCGCGGCATAACAGTGCGGATACTTGCATCTCAAAGACAGGAATCGATACACCATGACATTTATTATTGGCCAACGCTGGATAAGCAACACCGAATCACAATTAGGTCTGGGTATTATTACCAATTTTAGTGGCAGACAAGTCACTGTCAGCTTCCCTGCAGCGGAAGAAGAACGAATTTATGCTACAGACAACCCCCCTCTTAGCCGAATTGTCTATAAAGAAGGGGAAGAATTAGTAACCGGCGATCTACATAAAATAAAAATCACTGATATTAAAGAAAGTCATGGCCTGTTAATTTATATAGGCTTAGATGAGTCTGGCACTGCCCATACCGTTAAAGAACAGGCTCTCAATTGCTTTATCACATTAAGTACACCAGAACAAAGGCTCTTTAGCGGCCTATTGGATAAATTAAACTCCTATAAATTACGCATAGACACCCTCAACCATATCAGTAGGTTGCAACAATCCAAAGTAACTGGTCTGCTGGGTTCGCGAACCAATCATTTACCACATCAAGTTTACATTGCTCATGAAATAGCCCAACGTTATGCCCCTCGCGTTCTGCTTGCTGATGAAGTTGGTTTGGGAAAAACCATAGAAGCAGGCATGATTTTGCATTACCAACTACACACAGGACGTGCGCAACGGGTATTAATTGTTGTTCCCAATACCTTAATTCACCAATGGTTGGTAGAGATGAGGCGTCGTTTTAATCTGTATTTTTCAATCTTTGATCAAAACAGATATGATGACATGCAACATGATGCACTTGATGATGAGGACACTGAGGATGGTGAAACTAAAATCATTACCGGCAATCTTTTTGAAACAGAGCAACTGGTATTGTGCAGCCTTGATTTCCTAATGAACAACAAACAAGCACGTGAACAGGCGACCGCTGCACATTGGGATCTGCTGGTAGTTGATGAAGCACATCACTTGCATTGGTCAGAAGAAGTACAAAGTCCTGAATATACCTGCATTGAAGAATTGGCCACACAAAGTAAAGGACTACTCCTGCTCACAGCAACCCCTGAACAAGTAGGCATTCAAAGTCACTTTGCACGTTTACGTCTGCTTGATCCCGCGCGCTTTTATGATTTTGCTGTGTTTCAAAAAGAAGAAGAACACTATCAATCAATCAACCAATTGGTTCAAAAAATCATTGGCCATCAAGAAACCACTCAAACCAATGAGTTAAACGCTGAATTAAAAGCCCAATTGGAAACCCACCTCGGTGAGAAAATACCAACGAACTGCAACGAGTCCATTAAAATTCTGCTGGACAGGCATGGTACTGGACGCGTACTCTTTCGCAACACGCGCGCAGCGATCCAAGGTTTTCCGCCACGTCATGTACACCAATATCCGCTGCTACAACCACAAGCCTATAAAGCAATAATAGAACAAGCAGGAATCGCCTCCCTCTATCCTGAACACCAACTAAGTCAAGACGCATGGATGGAACATGATCCTCGTGTCGAATGGCTTGCATCAAAAATCAATGAACTGCGACCAGAAAAAGTCCTTGTGATCTGTGCCAAAGCCAAAACAGCAATTGCCCTAGAACAATATTTAAAATTAAAAGCAGGCATTCGCAGCAGTGCCTTTCATGAGGGCTTGTCTATTATAGAACGCGACCGTGCCGCTGCCTATTTTTCCGAGCAGGAACAAGGTGCACAAGCGCTTATTTGCTCCGAGATTGGCAGCGAGGGCAGGAATTTTCAATTCGCACACCATCTGGTGTTGTTTGATTTACCACTAAATCCAGACTTACTAGAACAACGTATAGGCAGACTGGATCGCATAGGGCAACTGCATGACATTCAAATCCACGTGCCCTACTTGGTTGATACAGCACAAGAAACACTGTTTCGCTGGTATCACGAGGGGATTAATTTATTTGAACAAAGTTGCTCTGTTGGTTGCTCCATCTATGAAGTCTTTGAAGAAGAATTACTTGCCAACCTGGTTGAAACCAATAAAACTGCGCTGGATAAACTCATTATTGAAACCAGAACTCACACAGACCGAATCAATCAAGAGCTCAACCAAGGCCGCGATAAATTATTAGAAATGAACTCATGCAACCGCCCACTGGCTGAAGCACTTATTGCAGCCATAGAAGCAGAAGAAAACAACATTGAATTAGCAAGCTACATGGAAAAAATATTCTACGAGTATGGTGTTGATCATGAATTACATTCTGAACATGCTGAAATTTTACGCCCAACCGATCAGATGAAAACCGGGTATTTTCCTGGATTAAAAGAAGACGGCATTACCATCACCTATTCTCGGCCAAAGGCGCTAGTACGTGAAGACATGGAGTTTTTAAGCTGGGAACACCCCATGGTTCATGAGTCTATGGATATCATCTTAAGCTCGGAGCTTGGCAATACCAGCTTAACAACCATATCCGTTAAAAGCATAGCGCCTGGGACCTTATTTTTAGAAGCGTTCTATACCATCAACTGCGCTGCACCCAAACACCTGCAATTAGACCGATTCGTACCCGCTACGCCTATTAGGGTATTGATGGACTTGTCAGGTAAAAACCTCTCGAAGGTATTAGGCTATGATCAACTCAACAACCTGTGCAAACCCATAAAGCTTCATCTTGGAGCCGCGATTATCAAACAAATTCGCGACGATGTTGAAACCATACTGGCCCACAGCAATAAAGCTGCTGAAGCACAGATGATTGATACCATAGAGTGTGCCAAAATACAGATGGTTGAAAGCATAAAGCACGAAATAAACCGACTCGAAGCCTTACAAAAAACCAACCCTTCAATTCGTAATGATGAGATACGTTATTTCAAAAATCAACTGGTTGACAGTGAACAGTTTATTGACAATGCCACGTTGAAACTGCAGGCATTAAGAGTTGTTATTAATAATTAGTTATACCTTTCACGGATGGGTTTTCGGGATTTTAGGCGCATTGATTTTTCCGTTCATGCCCGCGTTAAAAGCGAGTAAAAGTATACAATATTGCGAGACGGCATGAACGGAAAAAAAAAAAGCAAAAAAACAGAAAAACCAAACGTGGAATGTATA
>JBIODT010000182.1:0-3921 GCA_044445305.1 Legionellales bacterium
CCACAGGGCCAAGCGCTCGAGCCAGTCGATCCTAATTTTCTTGTAGAAAAAACTTTGGTTTTAGGTTTTTTACTGCGCGAATGGTTTGCTACGCATATGATGCAACATCAGGACATTAAAAATGTGATGCAAGAGGACGTGCTGGCTCAGTTTAACTCTTATAGAGCATTTCTATGGGATGATCTTGGTAAACCTGAATCGGAACGTCTTGATAAAAAGGATTTATTATCTGGTACTGAGGGGGTTTTATATACCTCAAATAGCGCATTTTTGGACTATTTTGTCGTGCGACCTAAACCTAAAGGTGAGTTAACGGATGTAGAGCGGCGCTTTGAAGGCTATTTTATCAAGGAAAACACTGATGAAGCTCAGGCATTAACTGAAGCTCAGGCATTAACTGAAACTCAGGGATTAACGGCTTATTGGCAAGCTGAAGGTTATCAGAATTATTGCCAATTGTTTGCCAGCCCGCCTACTAAACTGGCGCACACAGACGTCATGCATGTGATGCAACATTTGCAGCAACCACTGGTCATTTATGGTTTGAATGGTAAACCCATTTATGACACAGATGCGGTTGACGCAGGTGCTGTTGCAGCAACGCTTAAAATGGAAGTGGTGTTGGATGCACAAGCAGGTCATTACCGGTTATTAAAAACGGCTGATACAACACCATTATTAGATGGTTATGAAAGAAGTTTTACGCAATATAAGTTAGACAGAGCAGCGGTTACGCGCTTAGCTACTGTGCCAGCCAGGACCGCAGCATCTAACGAAACATCATCGTTGTTGATAAGTGCAGTTTGTCCGAATAATGTTTTTAATGATTTACCGTTTAATTTACTGCTTAATAAGGTGGATACCATGAGGACTTTTGTCCTTGCTCAACAACGAATGGAAGCACAAGCAGCAGAGCAGCAAGCTAAAATAGCAGCCCATCTTGAGATCAAAGCAGTAGCCCGTCTTCAAGCTGCCGCCGCCACTTTCGAAGCTGAAACAGTATCTCGTCGAACAGGACTACTTCGAGTTAACACCCCAGCAAAGAAGACGTTTTATGATCAGCTTGCATCGGTTTCTATAAAAACAGATGATCTGAAAATAAAAAAGACAGATAATGTACTAAATAATGACGATGCATACGGAGTTGCATCTAAGTTCCAGGGGCACCTCATTCAAATGCAGCGGCCAGGATTTTTTCTAAAAAAGTATCCTTCCATCGAACTGTTTTTCGTAACTACCGCCCCTAAAAAAAGCTTGACATGATTTTTGTGCTGAGCATTTTCTTGGAAAAGCAAACAAAAAAAACATCAGCTAACTCAAGTATTCCACTGTCACAAACAGGCAATGGAGTTTATTGATATTATTCCTAAATATGGCGGAGTCATTGTGCATGATTGCTGTTCTTCGGAAGGATGGGTGGAAACCCTGTCTCGAAGCAAGCAACCAAGGTCTTAAGATTTAACACCAACTTAAAATATCGGTTAAATCCAAAAAAATTGATTCCATTTATAATTTCCTTATTACTTTATTTTCATTATGATTCAACCTCTAAGCAAGAAAAAGAATTATCACGGAGGAGTAATACATTGATAAGGAATATCATGATTAAAAAAATAACGTTTATAGCACTGACGGCCATTTCATTGGTAGGAGCTAATACTAACGCTGCTAATAATAACCCTGCTACCGTGGATTATGTTCAGCTCTATGTCCAGTCGCAAATTGCCAAAATATTATCTTCAGGAATACAGGGTCCAGCAGGACCTACTGGACCAATTGGCCCTATAGGACCTATAGGTCCTGTAGGGCCAGGTGGGGTTTCCGGAACTGGAACTGCTAATACCATCCCCCTTTGGACAAATACTACAATTTTAGGGAATTCATCGCTAACTCAGAACGTATCAGATATTTCTTCTGGTGGCGCATTGAGCGCGACTACTTTTCTGAACTCAGGATCGAGCATACTCCAGTTTGCTGGGACTCCAATTTTGACGATACCCACTGATACTACCAATCTTGCACTAGGTATTGGCGCTTTACCTGTCAGCCCTGCAAATGGCTCAAACACTGCCATCGGGAACGATGCTCTAGGTTCAAATCAAACCGGAAGGTTCAACGCCGCTATAGGTCAAGCAGCACTATCTAATAATATGAGCGGAGAGAGTAACACTGCTCTAGGTCTAGAGGCATTATTGTTAAATATTAGCGGAAACGGCAACACTGCTATTGGTCAAAGTGCACTAGTATCTAATTCTACCGGACAGGATAATATCGCTATCGGTTTTTTTTCAGGTTCGGCCGCGCCTCCGGCTAATAACAATAGTATTTACATCGGTGCTTTCGGCTCTGGGAGTGATGCTTCTGGAACTATCTATATTGGAACATATGGAGCTCAAACTTCGTTCTTTGTTACCGGGGTGAGCGGTGTAACTACAGGAGTTAACGATGCCGTCCCAGTAGTTATCGATAGCAATGGCCAATTTGGTACAATTAGCTCTTCACGCCGCTTCAAAGAAGATATCCAAGATATGGCTAAAGCCAGCCAAAATATCATGCGGCTTCGACCTGTTACTTTTCGCTATATTAAACCCTACAATGACGGTTCAAAGCCAATCCAATACGGGCTGATCGCTGAGGAGGTAGCGGAGGTATATCCAGACCTGGTAGTATATTCTGCAGACGGACAAATTCAATCGGTGAAATATCAAGTATTGGATGTGTTACTGCTGAATGAATTACAGCATCAGCAGTCTGAAATAAAAAGTCTCAAGAAACGGTTGGCTAAGATGGAGGCGGTCCTATCCTCTCTTTCAGGAACGCTTAAATAATTAAATCAATAACATCAGAAAAATAGCGTGGTTGCTCTGTTCTTGTATACCATGCTAGTACCAGTTTATTTTCATAGGATAGTCGGGGGGTATAGGTAATTTAACCCATATGTTTTGCTAATTTCGCCAGTATCAATTATTAGAATTGGGACCAAAATAAGCTGATGTGATACCTAATTTCTCTGTACGCGACAAAATATTAATGTCCGACTTGCCCCATTGCCAATTTGTACGATCCATCGTTAAGTACCCTTTGCCACCAGACACGAAGAAAAGCTTAAAAATAAATCCGGCAACCATATCAAAATCAATTGAAAACATGGCAAAAAAACGTTGTATTCGACGATAACGAGATGTTTGCTCCGCATCGCTGGACATTGAGCATGCTATTTTATTTAAATTTACAGTTCTTGTTGATATTAGCGCCAGTAACATTTTTACAAAACATGTGATTCTAGCCTTGTTCCATTCAAAGCTTCCATTTTAACTATCACTTAACTCGCTGATATGATTCATATAATCTCCTTTCGCGAGAAAGATTATATTTAATTTTCAGCGGGTTACAATCTCATTGTAAATTTTGTCGCGTACAGAGATTTATCTTACACTCATTCATCAATATTCACTCAAAGATAAAGTACGCTTATTTTAGATTGCCCCACACAAAAAATGGTGGGGCAATCTGATGTATTGTTGCATGAGGTCAATGCGATCTTTAATATTATATTAATAATCATAGTCTATAATAAGAGCATGTCGTTATAATTATGAGGATGTATTAATGCCTAAGTCATTAGCAGCACGCATAAAAGAATCTTTAGATGTCTCGGGTGCGTTTGATAATTGTTTTTTTCACACCTACGCCAGTTATCTGTTCGCTAATGAAAAGCCATTGCCAGATGATTTGTTTACGTTTAAGTCATTATTAGGCGATGCGAGTTATGCATCAAAATTACAAACAAGGTTCCCCAATCAAGAGTCATTGTCATTGTTTGAAGATTTCGCAAGACCACAGGGCCAAGCGCTCGAGCCAGTCGATCCTAATTTTCTTGTAGAAAAAACTTTGGTTTTAGGTTTTTTACTGCGCGAATGG
>JBIODT010000183.1:0-3900 GCA_044445305.1 Legionellales bacterium
GAGTTCGGAGTGACGGCCGCTGGGTTGCTTCGTGGCCTCGCAATGACGCACTGTTTGAGCATGGTGTGTGATTTTGTAACTGTTTTCCATAAGATAACTTGTGGGTAACGATATGGATGCAGCACCGCGTAATCAAGGTTTTAACAATTTAACTGAAAAGAATGAAAACCTTGATTACACTGCGCTGCATCAGGGCTACCCGGTCCACCTAAAACGCCTTTGTGAAAGGTATACTATACTGTGGACAGATGGATGGAGATTTGATGATGTCTAAAGGCCCTTATCAAGAAATGTTGTCCTATAATAAATCCTTGGCGCGACGGTTTGTGTTGCACGGAAAAGACGAGTCCAGCATGACCTTGTTGGATCCCAGTCGTACGCTGGCACTGTCAGAGAGCAGCGGATGGCCTTCTTCATTTAATGGACTTGGAAAGAGTACAACGCCCAGTGTTTTTCACAAGAAAAAAATCTACTCTAATGATAAAACCAAGGCGAAACTGGCCCTGGTCAATCGGGATGGCAACTACCACAGCCTGGTCTATGTTACTACTTCGGCGCAGATAAAGATGGCGCTACGCAATGGTGTTTTTGAGCCGGCTGGCATTCAAGATCCTTTAGCCAAGATGATTGCTGAACTGGGTGTCTACAAACGCAAAGTGTTTGAGCGTTCGACAGAATTGCATGTGCTTGTTACCAATAATGAGGAAAGACTGGCTGTTGTTGATGTGACACAACGTTTGCTAGAGGCTTTACAACCACTGAATCGATGTATCAATCATTATGAAACAGTGAAGACCCCGCAGGAAAATTGTACTGATCTCCTGGCTAAATTAGAAGATTTAACCAAAGAAGTGGATAGGCTCATGGCTGAAAATAACACCACAACAGCAGAACCCTATATGACCTTAATGGCCTGTGCTGCCTCCTTAGGCCGTCAAACCAAAAAATATCAGGCCACCATCGCCAGCATGGAAAATCCTTTCGAGGAGCAAGTAAGAGGCGTATTAGGCAGCTATGGTTCTGGTGATAATTTATTACAGTATTTTTTACAGCAACAACTCAATACGCTAACCCAAGGGGCAATCGATGCCAATTATGCGGTTACTGGCTTGTATCAAGATGCCAGTGGTTTGTCACAATCATTGGTTAATGCGCAATTCATGAGTGAATCATTCTCCAGTCAACAAGTGGATTATCATAATTGGATTACTCCCGAGCACAGCCTGGATTTTTGTGCAGAAGAACAAGAGGGCTTGGTTGCAATTGATCTATCGGAGTATGGGTTCCATCCTGCATCTAATGTGGAATTGGCCAAACGAGTCGCATTGATTGCACGACTGGAGGACGGGAAAAAATTATATAATGAGAGCGATGACGTAGTGCGCTTTATTAATTTCAGAGGTGAAAAGGGCACCGTCGCAGGTTATACGGCAGTCAAAAAAATAGGCTTTACTTTAGTCAATTTTGTTATCGATATCACCACCAAAGTGCTGGATTTGTTGTATGCCGGTTATGCTGTGGTAGCCGGAGCTATTAATTTAATTGCGCGTGTATTCGGTCGTGAGCTTTGGCAGATGGGGCTTTTTCCCAGTCAGCGCTTGTTTTTTAGAAAATGGGATACGGCTGAGTCAACGTACGCGGAGCTAGAGGTTACTAAAAATCTTGTAGGCGCTGAGGCAATAACTCAGGCCAGTAAGGGTGGGTTCTTCATTGATTCTTTTCTATGGGTTGCCAACCTACTAACCCACCTGACCTGGAAACCTGGGACGGAGTTCACTACTGGTGTCGCGAGTAACTTATTGGGTAGCTTAAAAAACACATACTATGACATGACCATTGGTAGGTCATTAATCAGTGATGACGCGCTTCTTTCTATGTTAAACGCGCGTATACAGACCAATAGGTTAGTTGATCAATACAATCAGCAAGAAATAGCCGAGGTACTGCAACAAGCAAGTTTTAAGCCTTATCATGAATTTGACAGCGTTGGCGAGGTCAATGTTGCTTATAATTTGAATCCAGACAAACCCGAAGATTTTGTTTCATGGGCAAGCAATGATTTTGTTAAAGGTTTGATAGAGGTGTTTTCTCAGGAAGTTTATCGTGTACACCCTATAGGTGGCTTGGCTTTTACCCTGGCAGCAAGTACAGCAGTGCCCATGGCCATGCCTTTTTTAACGCAATTTTCATTTCTTAACTTTATTTATACGCAATTAAATATTCCAATTGCTAAAGCATTAATCGGTGAAGCGGAAGGCTTTACGTCGGCTTTTTCTACGGCGATGATTGCAGGAAAGGCTGCCTTTTTATGTACTGATCTAGCCAATGGTAAAAACAGTCTTTTTATTCGCAGCATTGAGTCTGCCATTGAAAATCCAGTGTTGTCAGGATTGCTGGGTACAGCTGCAGTGAGTTTTGGTTTTGAGATTGCATTTGATGCCAACATTCCATGGTTAAGTGAACAACTTGCAAGTGGAGCAGGACAGGCCTCGTTTCCTTATTTTGAATTGGGTCTGTCCGGAGCCCAATTGGCAGTCATTGCAGTGGGTGGTGGGTTTAGCTATGCGGATAATAAGGGCGAACAAGCAAAAAAGAAGACGCTGAAAGAGCAAATGGATGCCTTGCGACCTGAAATCAGGACTGCTATGGCTGCAGGTTATAAGAGGGTCATAGCCCAGAACGGCACTCACTTGTCAACAGAGGAGCAAGAACGGCAGATAGATGCTCAAGTAACACAGTATTTGGATGCCTTTAAAGCAGCTTCTGCTGCTGATTATGCTGATGTCTTAATCAGTTCTGTTAAAAAATTCATAGCAGAGTATGTGGTAAATGATACAGGCAGTTCATCGCTTACAGAGGACAACATTCAAGTCATTCAGACGCTACAAGAGCATTTTAAACGAGCCCATATTCGTGAACAAATTTTAGAGCTTGAGCCTAATAGTTTGTCTCAAGAAGAAAAGTACCAAATAGTGCATTACGTTACCAGTCATTACGCCCATGAGCCAGTTTACATTGCAGCAATTAAATACAAATTCATACAAGATCAAGCAAAAATTGGTGGTTTGGTCGGCTCTATGGTCAAGGCTTTATCCTATATTCCAGCTGTTTTGCGGGCGGCTGTGTCGCTCTTGAGCAGTGCGGCATTAGCACTGTCATCTTTAGTCTATCCTCATCTGTGGCCACAAGCCCTGTTAGCGTTACAGCCGGCAAAAGATCTGCTTGCTAAAGCAAGGGGTGACAGCGGGTTAATTGTAAAAGCGCTGGCAAATATGTTGCGCGTGAGTTGGGGGCTCTTAGGCAGCGTGTCGCAAGTCCTGCTCGTAGGTCTTTATTCTTTGATTGCCAGCCCGATCTTAATTGGCCAATATGCTGCGTCATCGCATCTTATCCCAACGCCATTAGCAATGAATTCGAAGCTGTCGCATTTTTTATTTGCCCCCGGAAAGATAAGCCAGCTGTTTAATGCCGCGGTTGGTTTTTTCCGCAAAGCAGCTTCAGCTCAAGATTTAGAAGTAGCAACCAGAAGCACCGCCTCACGGGAAACAATTGCTAACCTGTTGCAGCTTCAACCTTTAATTGTTAAAAAGCTCGAAAGTAAAAGCAGTTATGATAAGATCTTAGCAGACCTGCCAGAAATGGGTGCTACGTCTCTAACAGGCGTGAGCGCAGTGAGTTCTGAGGAATTACAAAACGCCTCGGTATTAGAGACGGTGACTTTACTTCCGGCTGTTGCACCAGCCGCTGTGACACCCGGCGGGGGGGATGAGGCAAAGGGTCCTAAGTTCTGAGAAGAAATAATAGGGATGCCAAAGTGCGACCGTTTTTTTTTGGGTATCCTTTTTGGATCGCAAACGGAATAAAAGGTTTAATTTAGAGTATTAAAAAAAACATTATTAA
>JBIODT010000184.1:0-3894 GCA_044445305.1 Legionellales bacterium
ATATTACGTTTGCCCATTGTTAGCATCTGAATATTTGTTATAATCCACCCCATGTGCCGGGGTGGCGGAATTGGTAGACGCGCCGGATTCAAAATCCGGTGGTGGTGACACCGTGTCGGTTCGAGTCCGACCCTCGGTACCATTGAGTACTTTTGTAACGGTTCTCAATGGTTCAAAACGGCACATAACTTCTTGATATTACACCAGATAACACTGACTTCTTCTTCTCAGAACATTCTCAACTATTCGTATATATTTCACCTTCGTACGGGACAAAAAATATTTGTAATCTCTTGATCGTTGATCTAACAGAATTGCACCCAAATTATTTTTTGTCCCGTGGATAAGCCTGTGTCACATACCGCGATCCAATCTGCAGCGGTTAATCCTGTACTTCCACCAGCGGATGCGAGCGCTAAAGCTATTTGCTGCTTCACCCAATCTTGCAATGCCGGATTGGGCTAAAGGCGTACCAATTAACAGGGCAGCCCCTAAAATGGCCTAAGGTAACTTCCGAGTAACAGTTATTTTCATCATTTATTCCTTTAAACAGCGTATGACAGACTGAGCAACAATCCATTAAGACTGGGGATATTAGATACCTTGCCGGTAAATTGGGTGGTATTGATGGTGTAAGTAGTACTGCCATTAAAAACACCTTGATAATTTAACGATAAATTGGCTCTATCGGAAAGATGCATACCAATACCAGCTTGCACTTCAAACGCTGCTTGAGATAAATCGTTAAAAGTGACGCGGTCGTTGATTTGCATCCTACGATAAGCAACACCTAATTTAATAAGACCAAAAGCTGGGACGCTATCGGGTTGATAAGTAGCTGATGCGAGCAGATCTAACATGGGTTTAATGCTTGCTTGCGGCAGTATGCCTCCCAAAGGATCTATCGCCTCTTGTGCAATATTTAAACGAAAAGTGTTTCCGCTTTGCACGCCCACTTCTGCCCCAAAATGCAGTCCTGAATAAACACCAAATTCTCTAGCTACAGCAAAACGTCCAAATGCCGTTTGGCCATCGCCTATTGAAGCTTGTGCGGCTGGATCAGCATTTGAACCACCATGATAAGCTGCATCGTACCAAGTGTACCCCAAGCTACCAATAACAGACCAAGGACGATACTCTGCATCAGGACCGGTATGCCCCATGGTTCCAGCTGTAGCAGTCAATGACAATAAACATCCAAGTGCCACACTTGTGGTTTTAAAAAACATATTACCTCCTGTAACAAATAATAAGGGTCGTGTCTGAAATAACACCATTCCCAACTTAACTTGCAGGACACCATTTTTCCTGTAATTTTGGTTTCGCAAAAAATCAAAAACTACATAAGGAAGAAATCATGTCCATAAAAGACTTTATCATTACTAATGTGCTCAAGCAAATTAAGACAAATCAGTTAAGGAGCGTATCCGAAATAACTTCCTATTGGCGTGAGTTAACAGTGATTGTTCGGGTAAAAAATACCGTTCATCATCGTCTTTCGAACATCTATTGAGATCACTTAATGGCCTGTTAGTTTAATTAATTGACGCAAGTTCCATGATCGGGCTATAATGGCGTATAATCTATACTGTGCTCATTATTAGTACTGTTATTCTATCCAAAGGATAAAAAATGCCCCACTTCTTTTTTTTCAATGATACCCCATACCCCATTGAATACGACCCAAATTCTAAATTACGAGCAGCAATAACTTGTATTGAACAGAACCATTCGCTAGTCGCACAGAGAGCATTAGAGGTTATCCACTCTGATAAGGTCACAATAAACTCGTTTTTTGAACTGTCTAAAACAGATTATTTAAGTTTGAGAACTGTTATGGAAGAAAACTATCAAGTAAAAATACCCTTGGCTTTTCCACCCAGTAGTTCTGTTATAAAGCAAATTGAATATAGATTGGATGGCATCGTATTTAATAAAAAAAATATTTATCTCAAATCAAATAGAAACCCTGCTGAGATTGCCCGCACCCTCGTTCATGAAATTGCTCACGTTCTAAATAAGAGCCTGTTCAATGAGGATCTGCTGACTAATAACCCTAAATTGGCCCGTTATAAAGACGAAATACGCTCATTCACTGCCGAAAAAAGGTTCGAACGCAATGATCGTTGTCTGTTGCGTAGTGATGTAAAAAAAATACATCAAACAGTCACTGAGCGTTATGCCCATTTAATGACTCCTGAAACATCATCAGAATTAGGCTATATTGCTGCCAGTTATGACAGCCCCTCCGAAGAAACGTCAGATCATATGTCCTTAGGGTGAGCCTTCAGCTGCCATAAAACCACTGCGGGTTTGCTCTTTAATCATTATTAAAAAAGGGATAAAAGACAAAGCCAATAAAACAGACAACTGATACAAGCCAATCCAACCCAGACTCATCTGAATGGTTGCGGCTACAGGACCTGAGACAATACGAGGCAAGGTAGATAAAGCCACTAGCATAGAAAATTGAGTTCCAGTAAACCGTTTATCCACCAGGCGCATGAACAATGCGACTAAAGCAGTAGAACCCAGGCCTGCGGCAAAATTGTCTGAAACTACAGCAACGGCCAATAAGGCAGTATTTTTCCCTACCATAGCCAAAACCACAAACAAAACATTAGTCAGTGCTTGAAATAATCCAAAGCAAAACAAAGAACGGTATAAAGAACAACGCATCAAGAGGAATCCAGCGGTTAACCCACCCAGCAAAACAGAGCCCACACCCAACATTTTATTAACATAACCAATGGTATCTAAAGAAAACCCCAGGCCTTGAATCAAAAAGGGCATCACTATGCCACTGGTGGTGGTTGTAAACGCCTCACCCAATTTGTAACAAAATATAAAGACAAACAGACCAACCACCCCTGGTCGAGAAAAAAATTCATGTATGGGTGCAATAAATGAATGAATAAAAGTCCCTTTTTCTTTAACCGCGACAACAGGCTCCTTGCTGAAAACAACAGCCAGCATACCTACAATCATAACCATACCCATAAAGCGGTAAGTAAAAGCCCATCCCACTTGCTGCGCCATAATCAAAGCCAAACCACCTGACAATAATAGCGCCAGTCTATAACCAAATACGGCTAATGAAGCACCCAGTGCGTGCTCCGTTACAGGTAAAAATTCTGTCCTATGTGCATCAATAGCAACATCTTGAGTTGCAGAAAAACAAGCCAGGATCAAAGCCAAAAAGGCCAGTAGTTTAGGATGGTGCTCGGGAGTAAACCAGGCCATCGCGTTAAAACCTAGCAGCAATAAAACTTGCATCACAAGCACCCAACTGCGCCTTTTTCCTATAGATAATAAGGAATAGCGATCCAGTATGGGACCCCAAAAAATACGGTATACATAAGGGAGGCTCACTAAGCTCAGTGCACCAGTAGCAAGTACGGACATACCGCTGTCAGCATACCATGCTTGCAAAGTACTGCTGATTAGCGCCATTGGCAGGCCGGAGGAAAAGCCAAGAATAAAAACAATAACAAGACGTTTGTTCATATAAATTCGGATCCGCAGTTTTGGGAATGTCGTCCGGGAATTTAGCTGGCCTTAACGAGCTTGCAAGTTTAGGCCAGCTTAATACTTCCAATTAGTCTTAAGTGTTAGGGTCTGTCGACCATTCTACTATAATGGTGCTAACGCGTTGATTTTCTGTGCTCCGCTACTCACATACTTGCATGTACGCTGCGTTGCGGTGCTCAAAAATCAACGAGTTAGCACTCATTCTAGCGAATTGACGACAAGTCCTAGTACAACGTTTCACTGATTCTGTCTGGTGACATCTCATCTTGCATCCATCTTTGAACGATGGACGGTTTTTAATGATTCTAGTCACGGAGACCCTTCTCCCGCGGGCGGCAGAAGGGTCTCCGTCACTAGAATCAT
>JBIODT010000185.1:0-3875 GCA_044445305.1 Legionellales bacterium
ATTGAATGGAAGGACAGTTATTTTACCGGCATCGCCTCTGGGCATGGCCGTGAGGAATTCAAGTTTAAAAGAAAAATTAAGTTACCTTAGAAATCCTTCCTGAATCTTTTGAGTTTCGTGTCTTAGCAACAATCAACACTTCATTCTGAATTTATCAATGCATACGCCAGAAATATCCCATCGCTATTGTTGACATCCATTCAAAACAGGCATATATTCGTGAAAATTTGGCAATAATTATTTTCATAATGGTGGTTATTACAACTATTTTTATAATAATGCCTACTACAATTTCTTTATTAACGGCGCTTATTACAACTATTTTTACAACGGCAGCTATTACAGAACCTGTAAAGAAGTCCACGGGTATTGGACTTATGGGCATTGGCATCCGTGCGCAGTGATCTGCCAATAACTGATAATCGCATCCCTATCAAACAGCAGTTATAGGTGCGTAGTGCGTAGCCTTGATGCAGCGCAGCGTAATCAAGGTTTTAACCATTTAAATGAAGAATGAAAACCTTGATTACGCTGCGCTGCATCAAGGCTACGCCAATCAATAAGTCCTACTTTAAATGACATCCCTATCAAACAGCAGAATAGACAATTACTAAGCAAGCTGATAAGATTTTATTTTTTAGTTTAGCCTTTTATCTGGAGTATTATAAATTATGCCCTCATCTGCCTCACAGAGTACCGCGCCCAAATCGGTTACTCAATCGCTTCTGCCCTGGATGGTTTGGGGCCTGGGTTGTTTTTTTTATTTTTATGAGTTTTTATTGCAAGTCTCTCCCGGCGTGATGGGTACTGAATTAATGCGTGATTTTGCAATCACCAGCCAAACGCTGGGTATTTTATCGGGTATTTATTACTACTCATATTCTCCCATGCAGTTACCCTGTGGCATATTAATAGATCGTTTTGGTCCACATCGTGTGCTGACCATTGCCACTACCCTTTGTGCAACCAGTACCATTGCTTTTGGATTGACTGACAGCCTTTTCATGGCTTGCTTTGCCCGCTTGATGATTGGTTTTGGTTCGGCATTTGCGGTCGTTGGCACCATGAAACTTACAGTTAATTGGTTTTCACCCAATCGCTTTGTTCTGCTTACTGGTTTGATGGTCACCATTGGTATGTTAGGTGCCATGGGTGGTGAAGTGCCTCTTGCCCTGTTGGTTGACCACGTTGGTTGGCGACAAAGCATGATTATCATGGGAATTATCGGACTCGTCATTGCGCTGTTGATTTTTATAATAGCGAAAGATCATCCTGAAACAGCATCTGAAACAGCAGACTCACAGACAGTGGCAGCACAAGAGCCTATGTTAAGCAGTTTGCTGGTCCTATTAAAAAACAAACAATTATGGTTGATAGCCATCTATGGCGGCTTACTGTACATGGCTACTCCTGTGTTTTGTGGTTTATGGGGTGTGCCTTTTTTAATGTATAAAATGCATGTTGCAAAACCCATGGCAGCCAATTATGTCTCCTTGATTTTTATTGGCTGGGCTATAGCCAGTCCTTTGTGGGGCATCTATTCCAATCGTATTGGTTTGAGAAAACCGCCCATGTACCTCGGGGCAATCGGTTCCCTCATTACCTCGCTGTTATTTATCTATGCCCCGATTGAGTCGAGCTGGATAATGGCGGGTCTGTTGCTTGCCTTCGGTATTTTCTCTGCTGGTTTTTTATGCGCTTTTTCGGTCGCAAAAGAGTTATGCAACAGTCATTACGTGGCCACGGGTCTCGGCTTTATGAACATGCTCAACATGATTGGCGTGGCGCTTGCACAACCATTTATAGGGTTTATTCTGGATAAATTCTGGGCTGGAGAACTGGTTAATGGCGTTCGTATTTACCCACTAGAAGCCTATCATATTGGTTTGGCAGTCTTACCTTTAGGCATGTTTCTTTCCATCATTATTTTGTATCATGTTAAGGAAACTTATTGCCGTAGTATTGGAGAGCAAGGGCAGTCTCCGGCATAATTTGCTATTTTAGCAGTAACAAAACACACAGGTCGTTGACATTAATAAAATCCATCCGTACAATAAACGCTCATATCATGCTTGAGGGTTTATTGTATGTTTTCTACTTTAATAGCGTTAATTACTTATCCTATCAATAAACTGGTTGTTGCTCCTATTAAATACATCGCAGTTGCATCCAAAAGACAACTTGTTGGCGATCTGAGCTGGAAAGATATAAGGCAATTTGAGCAATTAAAGATACAGGCTAAGTCGTTAAATATTCTTGGCGGCTATTCTACAGGTGTGGATGGGTTTAAGTTGAAGCAATATGGTTTATTAGGCTATTTATTGCCAAATATGGCCTCAATTGTTTTTAACAAAGAGTCCAGTGATATAATGAAACCTCTTATAACGCAACTGGATCTGCAGGCCAACTCAAGGGCAAAAGTTTTTGGAGCTTTTTCTCAAGTGAGTGGTTGTGATCATTTCATGGCCAATTCAGGGCCGCATGGTATGGCCATGCGTAAAAACATAGTCAGGTTTTTTCCCCGTACGCAGGTGGTGTTAGATACTGCCGTGAGTATGACTCAAGTTGCTTTAAGTAGAGACTTGTCTGTGATGGGAGAGGGTCTATTAAAATTAGTTAGGGGTATTTTATCATCAATACTATTAGGCAGCGGGCTTACAGAAGAGTCTAATCAATTGCTTGATAAAATCACCCCCTTATTACTGTCTGCAGCAACGCCCTCAGCTACAATCAAGCAAGAGTATAAGAACTATTTGTGTGAAGTAATAAGCGAGGCACTTATAAAAGCAAAACCTTCTACTTTATTGAATATAATTAAAGAGAAACAGCCTGAGTTAAGTAGGAATGGCTTACGCGACCTATCCCCGTTGGAGGGGAAGGCTTTAATCGAGCGATTAGCAACTGACTCTGAAATAGCAGCATTGCCAACCCTTGTGATAACTGCAAGCAATGTTGCTGCTACCATCAGGAAAGTTACTCGTATTCATTCAACAATTGATGATATGGGGAGAGGGACGCATACTGAGATTACAATTCCTGCAGAATTATTGGCTGAGCTTAAAAGAACACCATTGCCAATGTACTCGGCAGAAACAGCAACGCAATATGCAGAGCAAATGCAACAATTAAGCTCATTAGATGCTCTTTTTAAGGCAGCCTTAGACATTGCACCATTAGAACCTCGACACATAATGCGGGTAACGTCAGAACCTATAAAATTTAAAGATAAAACCATCCCAGCCAATACGGTGCTTGTATTGCATCATCGTAACCGTGTGCGCGAGGGCTACGTCTTGGATTTCCAACGCTTTAATAAACCTGATGATCCTAAGCTGGGCTCGGCTTTCTTTGCCCCATTCTCAACGGGTGTGCGATCTTGCCCTGGCAGTAAAATAGCTGAAACCATATTTAAAGCCGTTGTAATGACTGCAATAAGCACTATTGATGTTGATGAAATAAGCTTTTATCAAAACAGACAGGGTTGCTTTGAGGTGCCTTTAAAATTAAAAAATCAACCTGCAGTAGAGAAAACAGCATCTATAAGTGCTGCCGCACCTTAGGTGCCTGTCGTCAATTTTACTGTAATGCTGCTGTACCGCGCGCAGTATGATAAACACAATGACGCACTGTTTGAGTGATGTGGCTTTATACATCAATCGATCTTGTTGGTCGAATAAAAACCAATTTCAGGGTAATTCACTTAGGATATCACTATGCCAGATCTTCGTACGGGACAACAACACATGTGCTATGAATTGGACTCAATGAATGTGGAAATTCGTCTTTACGATCAGGCAATCAGGCTTGAATAAAGGTAATGAGTTAACGGCGTAACGCGTAGCCTTGATGCAGCGCAGCGTAATCAAGGTTTTAAC
>JBIODT010000186.1:0-3850 GCA_044445305.1 Legionellales bacterium
GTATTGGATCATGGCCAATATATTATGGGGCCAGAAATCGCGGTGCTAGAACGTCAGTTAGCTGATTTTGTTGGCGCCAAACATGCTATTGCTAACTCTAGCGGAACAGATGCCTTATTAATGGCATTAATGGCCTTGGACGTTCAACCAGGTGATGAAGTAATTACCAGCCCTTTTAGTTTTTTTGCAACAGCTGAGGTTATTCGTCTTTGTCATGCAGTGCCTATTTTTGTTGATATTGATCCTTTAACTTATAATTTAGACCCACAAAAAGTAGAAGCAGCAGTTACCAAAAAAACCAAAGCAATTATGCCTGTTGGATTGTATGGACAATGTGCTGATTTTGATACGATTAGTGCCGTTGCAGACCGACATGGTCTTCCTGTCATTGAAGATGCAGCACAAAGCTTTGGCGCAACCTATAAAGGCAAACGCTCTTGCGCCTTATCCACAATTGGCTGTACAAGCTTTTTCCCATCGAAGCCGTTAGGCGGCTATGGTGATTCTGGTGCTTGTTTTACCAATGATGATGCGCTTGCACAAAAATTAATTGAAATTAGAATCCATGGTCAAAATGCACGCTATTGTCATAGCAGTATTGGTATTAATGGTCGTATGGATACCATTCAAGCTGCGGTCTTAATTGAAAAAATGAAACTGTTTCCAGATGAAATCATCATGCGGCAACAAGTGGCTAAGCGTTATGATCAAATGCTTGCTTCATTGGTTAAAACACCCCATGTCCCAAAGGATTATACGAGTGTGTTTGCTCAATACACCATTGAAGTTGAAGACCGGGATCTTTTTCAAAAACAAATGGATGCCGCAGGAATACCCACAGCCGTGCATTACCCTGTCGCCATGCACCTACAAAAAGCACTAAGTGATTTAAATCACCGTGAAGGTGATTTCCCTTACGCTGAACAGGCCAGCAAGAAGGTGATTAGCTTGCCCATGCACCCCTATTTACAAGAAGCGGAACAAGAACAGGTTGTTGCTGCAGTGAAACAAGCTTTGTTACTAAAAAAAACTAAAGCAGCAGAGGCATAAATTTAAATGACCTCTAAGTTAATTGTTGCACTGGATTTTGATAATCAAATTAACGCTCTAAAGTTAATTGATTCTATTGAACCAGCCAGTTGTGCATTAAAAGTGGGTAGTGAGATGTTTACTCATTTCGGCAATCCATTTATAAAACAATTGATTGCTAGAAATTTTAATGTCTTTTTAGATTTAAAATTTCATGACATCCCCAATACGGTTGCCAATGCGTGCAAAGCAGCAGCTGATTTGGGGGTTTGGATGATGAATGTTCATGCCTCTGGCGGTTTGCATATGATGCAAGCTGCTAAAAAAGCGCTAGAATCCTATGGAAATAATGGGCCTATATTAATTGCCGTAACCGTATTAACCAGTCTTAGTGAGATGGAATTAACCAGCATTGGAATTAACTCATCTTTATTAGATCAGGTAAAAAAATTAGCGTTGTTGGCAAAACAAGCTGGCTTAGATGGTGTTGTAAGTTCTGCTTATGAAGTTAAATCAATAAAAGAAGAATGTGGTGCGCGATTTATCACAGTTACACCTGGTATTAGACCAACCACATCCAATAAAAACGATCAAACCCGTGTTGTGACGCCCAAAGATGCTGTAATATTGGGCAGTGACTACCTGGTTATCGGTCGTCCAATTACTGAGGCTCTGGATCCCGCCGCTGTTATTACTGAAATTCATGGAAGTATTAACCAAGGTAGTGCATATGACGTCTCCACAACAAGTACTAAACCAGCTTCTAAAAACAGATACCAACAATTCTAATAATCTGGAACTATTAAAAAAAATAATAATGACCGTTTACTTGGGGCGCCTGCAAGTAAATGGTCTTCCCCCAGATAATGCGTTTACTTTAGGTGATTATTTATTCGATGATGAACGAATCATCTTGGATTTTACACGATTAAGCGCTGAAAAAAGAGACGCGTTCAACCAGTGGCTTTTACAGGCACATCAACAAGAAAAAGAGCAAGTATTTTTTAACAGTGCCTCCGTGAATGAGTATCGCGGATTTACAGCTGAGGTTGCCCCAGGTTGGTGGAATAAATTAAACAATTGGTTTGAAAATAAGTACGCCGAGTATTGGAAAATTAGCGATTTTGATTTAACCCTAAATTACCAATTAACCGGGGTTGAACTTTGTCATGGCAAGCAAGGTACGTTAATAGGGCTTAATCAATATTCAACTCCTGCAACAGGCACAAAATACACCAGCTCTACGGAGTTGCAACTGGATCCTCTTGGTAATACAAAACGAGTTTATCTTACTGAAAGTATAGTCGCTCTACTATTAGGACTGAAATTAAATACTTGTAAGATTGAAACCATCTGTAATGCACCACACCCGCAATCCATTGACGTCATTAATTCTGTAGCACGCTCTACGGCGATGCATGATTACAGAAGGATACATAATTTTTTGAAAATTGAACCTTGGTATATGAGATTGTACCATTGGATCTGTTCCTGGTTCATATCAGAGCCACCCCCTAAAAACACCACGTCTAGCGACATGAATCCTTCAGACAATAATCTTCAACCATTAATTGAAACGGAAACCATCAATATTTATCAGCGATCAGAAACACAGGAAGTGCTGGTCACAGAGAAAAAACCTGATATTGATAACATTGTTTTTTGTGGCGGTGGGCCTAAAATTTTCGGTCATATAGGTGTTTGGCAAGCGTTAAATGAAGCAAAGATACGTCCTACAAAATTTGCAGGTACTTCTGCAGGGGCTATTATATCGTTACTTTGTTATCTGGGTTATGCATCTGATGAGATATCTGAGATTTTCAAAGAATTTAAACAGGAACACTTGGTTTATTTTGATATCAATAGAAACGGGTTGTCCGATTCCCATTCTTTAAAAACAGCGCTTGACTATGCGGTTGCTAAAAAAATAATGCACATAGTAACCCAATACAAAATTCCATATCCTCAAGGCACCATTACGTTTGCAACGTTGGAGGCACTAAGACAACAATGCCCTGACTGTGGCATTGGCAAAGAATTGACAGTTACAGCAACCAACATCCAAAAAGAACATACTCGGTATTTTTCATTAAAGACGTCTCCTGCATTTGAGGTTACAAAAGCGGTTACGGCTTCTTCAAGTGTTCCTGTTTTGTATCGACCAACACTTATTGATGGTGATGAGCATAGTGATGGTTCTGTATTAAGTAATTTTCCTACGGAAGCTTTTTCCGATGACAATACTACTTTACTCGAATCAGAGCATGGTAATAACTTGAAATTATTAGCAGTTCAATTTGAGAATGGTACTGAAAGAAATACTGTCGACAGGATTAGGGATAGGGTCTATAGAGAAAACTTTTTTGTGAATTTATTCTATCGATTAATGACCGGTGTCAGCGATTCGGTTACTGGATTGGTGCAAGATCGATTAAAGTTACGCAAATACGCAGCACAATCCATAATTGTTGATACAAAAGAGAGTACGCAAGTCTCGTTTACTATTGGTGAAGAAGCTCGAATAACTCTGATTCAGAGCGGATATGAAGCCACAAAAAATTATTTAAGCGCACGTTATAAATCGTATACAGACAAACCTTCTGAAAATGAAGAATTAATGTACTCTACTTTTAGTTCGTTAGGTGAGTTACTTGGTTATTGCTGTTATAGAGGCAACAGCCATTGGTTTGAGATGGTCAGTAAATTGATTGTAAAATCGTCTTTACCCAATAAAGAAGCTTTGATGCAACAAACTCAGGTATTAAAAAAACTTTACTTTGATCAGTCTGCTCAATCGGTCGCAGACCATACTAAAGAACAC
>JBIODT010000187.1:0-3824 GCA_044445305.1 Legionellales bacterium
ATTATATTACAATTATAACCACTTTATTTGAGATAAATAACCTAATACAAGCATCTTTAGAAAAATGCTCTGGTATTGTACCCGAAAAAAACTGGCGAAATAGAACTTTTGGCTAAGAATGACAGCTTCAGTATTGAAATTCTCGAGGACAGTGCTGTTAGCGAAAGAAAGAATGTTAACGCAACACCAACCTCTTGCAAAACTAAAAAAAAGGAGTGCGCTGTTGCTTTATGGGATAGATGAAACCGAGATAATTGATCAGCTAATAAAGACGGGTATTAATGGCATAATACAACAACTTTTGACGAATACAGATTATGTAGGGAATTTCCCTTCTAACGAAGAAATAGCAACCGAAGTAAACGCTTGTTCAGCCAAACTCGACAAGAATAGGCTTAATAATACTATGAAACCACTAATAACTAGTTTTTTTGACAGGGAAAGAGCAAAGCCCATGGAAGAGCAATTCACTCCATTAAAAGACAATAAAAGCGACTAAACTCAGGCATTAATTCAACCTACAGCCTAAAAATTACCACCACGAATTGCCTAAATGGCAATTCGTGGTGGTAAAAAGTCGGTCTTTATTATGCGAAGCTATAACGAAGGCCAAACATTACTGAACTTAATGAAACAGGAAGTGATCTAGCTGTTATAGTTGAACTTACAGCATAACCAGTTGCAGCGGAACCTGAAACTGTATCACTAATGTTTACGTTTGCTTTATTACCGAAAACATACATGTAAGCTAAGGAAACACCCCATTGATCATTGATGTTATAAACACCACCAGCTTTAATTTCTGGAGCAACTGCTGACTTAGTAGTACTGGTATCAGTGTAATTTGCATACGAGAGGCCTGGTGTACTATTAACGGTATTTGCTAGTCTATGATGACGAACGTTTTCTACCATACCACCCACTTTGAAGAACAAGTCAAAGTTGTCATATTTGTAGTTCGCGCCAACTAAAAGATCCATTCCATAAATTGATGAAGTAGTGTTTAGTCCAATATCAGAATTATGGAATTTTGATTGACCGTAATAGCCCCAACCCAATTCACCAGTATAACTCATGTTGTCTACAGAATAATGAGTCGCACCAGCTGCAATCCGACCACCCCAACCATTCTTGGTTTTGTCAAGACTGACGTCATTGATTGTTGTACGACCAACGCCATTCCAAGTGTAAGCACCTTCACCAGTTACAAACAGAGCAGGTTTTACTTCAGCAATAGGCCCCATAGTTCCTGCAAACAGGGTAGAGCTGACAGCAAGAGCAACAAAAGACGAGGTTAATTTAAGTTTTAGCATAAAATAATTCCTTTTTTTATTATTATTGTTATTGTTACCTTATAAATTTATATCATATTAAAAATAAAATCAACCACCATATTTCATCTAGATTTTAATCACATTCTCAATACCAGCTTTATGCATGCATTCACCCAAAGTTTCAGTACGAACACCAGGGTGTTTTTGTACGCCGGCAGCATTTTCTGCATAATTTATTTTAAGTGGATTACAAAGCATCGCCCTAATTTCGCGAGGGTGTTTTTTCGTTGTTCGACCTGGCATCCCTGCGTGCGCGACCTGTAGGTTGTCTATAAGCAGCACATCATTCGCTTGCCAGGTAAATGCGGCATAACTGTCTCTAATGAGCGCGGCCAATATGGGTACATCTTTGTCTTCAAACACAGAGCTTATTCTTGATGATTGCGTTGAATTGTATTGATTTAATCTTTTTTGCATGTCTTGCCGTTTTTTAAAAAAACGTACAAACAGCAACGGGTTCTTAAAAAAAGCGCCCAACGTAAAAAACAGTTTACGTTGTTTTTGATAGCCAAGTAATTTCCACACCATTTTATGCAACACCCATTTAATCCCATGGTAATCACTCATAAACAAACTCAAAACGGCTTCATTTAAAGAGGGAATTTCAGCACCTAAATTGGCTTGGATGACTTTTTTATCAGTACCAATGTCATTGATAACACTTGGTTTGCTCATGAGAAGGAACTCATCATTCACAACAGACAAACCAAAATCACCGCAGATTTTTTTAACTTCTTCCTTGCTTATTTTGTATCGTTGAGACACAAAAGCAATCGGCCATTTTGCAACAGGAAAAGCGCTTTTTTCTAATTTTTCTTTAAGCGATACGTCGAGTTTTTCGTAAACTGAATTCATATGAATGAGCCCAGTTTCTCCACCCCACTTTGACGGTTTTAAACAGTAAAATGAAATGTATGAAGGCACATCAGGAGAATAGTAATTTTCATTATGAAAACCGCCCAAAGTAAATGCGCCACCTGTTTTCATTTTAGTATTGGTATGAAACACATACTTTAAATTATCAACCAGCGTTCTACCTGGCTCTGACATAAACAGATGACTCATGCCTTGCATGCCACTAATTGACAAGACTGTTTGTTCAAAGGCTTCTGTTGTGGTCACCTTAAACCCACGCAATAAAACCGCGCCATAGGTTGCAATATCGCGTTTTAATTCACTCGAATGGCTGCTCAAAAAATTGGTTAGAAAGTCTAAATCCTTTTGTTCCTTAGCTTCAATGACCAAAGGTAACGTAGTTAAAGATACCGGAATATGCCGTTCATCCGCCCTTAAAAACCGTGTTGTTACTCCTGCGTAGCTCATGCTGTTACCGTCTCACTTGTTTTAATGGCCTGAGCCTGTTGCCGCACACGAAGTAAATAATCATACTGTGATGGCAGCTCATTCACTAATTGTGCGGACTCTTGCCGGTATTGTTTAAAAATAACATCAGCCTTGTCCATAATGTCTTGCCGGTAATGCAGCAACGCTAAAGATGCCTCAGGTAAATAACCAACGCCACACAAAATAGATTGATAATTGGTGTTTGTCCAAAAATTGTCAAACTGAACACCAAAAGACGCGTACAATTTCAGATCCGATTGATGTGTTGTTTTAATTGGCACGCCTGACTTGTGTCGGTCAAGAATTAATTGTAATGAATCAGGAACCACAGTCTCATTTCTATTGGCAAGCCAAAAAGGCGTGTCGGTTCGACGACAGGTTTTAAAATGCATGATGATGAAGTCTTTCATTTCATCAACCATATAACGTATTTTATGATTGAATTTATCACGCAAGACTGGGTCGATGTTTTTTCCAGGAAAATTTCGCACCAGCTGGTACAGCGCTGCGTAAACAAAATACAGTCCTGTGGATTCTAATGGCTCCAAAAAATTAGAGCTTAATCCAATGCTCACACAATTTTTTACCCATGCGTTTCGACGGCGTCTGGATTGAAATTTTATAAATCGCACATCGGCTTTATCTGCTTTTTTTCCAAAAAAACCTCTAAGCTCATCCTCAGCCTCAGTATCACTGATAAATTGACTGGAATACACATAGCCATTTCCTGAAGTATCAAAATGTGGAATTTCCCACATCCAACCCGCTTTCATCGCCGTAGCTGTTGTATAGGGACGAATACCATCTTTTTCTGGATTTTCGTTAAAGTTAATAGCAACGGCCCTATCAGTAAGTAAGCTATTCTCAAAAGAAACTATGGGTTCTTTGAGTGTTTTTTCAATTAAAAAACCTGCAAATCCAGAGCAATCAATAAAAAGATCGGCGTAATATTTTTTACCATCAGCACCTACCACACAAGTAATATTACCTTCTTCATTTAATTCTGCATGTGTTAGGTTGTCTTTGATGTGCTTGATATTGGTTTTACGAGACCAATTAGACAGATATTGAGCAAGCAAACCTGCATCAAAATGATAAGCATAATAATGTGCTTGCGTGTCGTTGTAGTGCTTGGGAGATTTGTTC